>JAQTVK010000009.1 GCA_028706795.1 Candidatus Omnitrophota bacterium
CCCCAGGGTCTTCGAGAGGTTCTACCGGGTAGATAAGGCCCGTTCCCGCCAACTCGGTGGCACAGGCCTCGGTCTTTCCATCGTAAAACACATCATCCAGTCCCATGGCGGCCAGGTGTGGGTCAAATCCGAAGTAGGCCGCGGCTCTACGTTCAGCTTTACCGTCCCAAAAGCGTAAAAAACCCCTAAAATCCCCCATTTTTTGTTCACAGGAAGTTCACATTTCCTCCCTTTGTCCGTAACCTTCAAATCTTATACTCTCCTCGAAAGCAAAAAACCGCCACCTAAACCGGAAGTCCGACAAAAAGAGGAGAGGGCATGAAAAAGCTGATGTTGGTGTTAAGCGTGATCGGGATGGTCGCGTTGCCTGTGCGTTCCTACGCAGGCGAGATGGACGTTTTGCTCGGCAAGCTGGTGGATAAAGGCATTCTTACTGCTTCTGAAGCGCAAGAGATCAGGACCGAGACGAACGATGAAATAGCCAAACAGGAAAAAGTGAAACAGGAAGATTACAAAAAGCTGGCGAAGGACAGCATGCCGGATTGGGTAAAGAACATAAAATTCAGCGGCGACTTCAGGAACAGGTATCAGTGGGATAAGTCGAAGAGCGCGACCTCGGTTGCGACCGAGAGGAACAGGGACAGGATAAGGGTAAGGCTCGGCGCGGACATGAAGGTCATCGATGATTTTAAGGTAGGTTTTGGTATAGCTACCGGAACGACCACCGATCCCAAATCTACGAACGTAACATTGGGTGACGGTTTTTCCTTTAAGAATATAATATTGGACTACGGTTACGGCCAGTACATACCGCATTGGACAGCGCCTGTTGATACCACATTCACGGCCGGTAAGTTCAAGAACCCGTTCTGGGAACCGATAAACGCGCTCGTAGACGGCGATATCAACCCCGAAGGCGCAGCGCTGCAGTTGAAGTACAATGTCAATCCGAGCGCTAACGTGTTTTTGAACTACGGTTTCCTTTATCTGGGCGATACTTTCCCGAAGACAAAAAACCCGCTGCAGAATGTTATCCAGCCCGGCGTCGACTGGAAGATACTTGACAACGTCAAGCTGAAATCCACAGTCGATTTCTGGTTGGCCGAAGTAAAAGGCATGACACAGATAAACAATACCCCCGGATCGAACACCCTTGCCAGGAATTCCGACCAGGGGCCGGCCAGCAATATCGTTTACCAGAATGATTACAACTCTGTAGTCCCGAAACTGGAGGTAGGTTTTTCCGAGCCGTTCTTCGGCTATAACCCGGGCTTCCCGTATTTCAGCGTATTCGGCGAATATATCGACAATCTCAGCGCCAACGCCAAGGGCACCGGTTGGCTCGCCGGCTTCAAGATCGGGAATGAAAAAGTCGCGGATAAATACCAATGGCAGCTGGTCTACGACCACAGGATGATCGAGAGGGACGCCTTTTTGGATGCTTATCCGGACTCTGATTTCTACGGCGGCAAGACGGGCGCAGCCGGCGACCACGTAGGGTTCAACTTCGGCTTGAGCAAGAACTCCTGGGTCACGCTCAGCTACTTCAACACAAGGAACGTGTCAAAAGTAGTAAGCCGTACTGATGACGGTTCGAAATTGGGTTCACAGACGATCCAGGCGGATTGGACGATAAAATTCTAAAGGAGAAAGAATGAAAAAATTGTTATTGTTAATGTTAGCGGTATCGGCGGTAAGTTTTATGTCCGGCACGGCTTCGGCGGCGAAACTGCTTCTGATAAACGGGGCGGGGGCGACTTTCCCTTATCCCTTATATTCGAAGTGGTTTTATGAATATGCGAAGGTCGATCCGACCGTAAACTTCAATTACCAGTCTATAGGCTCAGGAGGCGGGATAAGGCAGATCAGCGCCCAGACGGTAGACTTCGGCGCCACTGACGGCGCGTTGACCGACGAGCAGTTGAAAGCGGCTCCCGGAGAGCTGTTGCATATACCCATGACCGCGGGAGCCGTAGCCGTTACCTATAATCTCCCCCGGACGGGCAAAACATTAAGGTTCAGCCCGGATGTTGTGGCCGATATCTTCCTTGGGAAGATCAGTAAATGGAACGATCAGAGGATCGTCAAAGATAATCCCGGCGTAAACCTGCCCGGCGATAATATCATAGTTGCCCATCGTTCTGACGGCAGCGGGACGACGAATATTTTTACGGATTACCTTTCTTCTGTATCCGCCGAATGGCAGGCCAGGGTTGGAAAGGGGACTTCGGTAAACTGGCCGGCCGGTTTGGGCGGAAAGGGCAACGAGGGAGTCGCGGGCCTGGTAAAACAGACGGAGGGCGCCATAGGATACGTTGAACTTGCCTATGCCGTCAAAAACAATCTTCCCGCCGCAGACATTAAGAACAAATCCGGGAATTTCATAACGCCTAGCATTGAGTCAACGACCGCCGCGATAAATGGTAAAATGAACTCAATGCCGGCGGATTTCAGGGTATCGCTCGTCAATCCTGACGGCGCGGACGCCTATCCTATAGCCGGCGTGACATGGATACTGGTATATAAGAACCAGCCGGACAGGGTGAAGGGCGAGAAGATAGTCAAGTTCCTGCGCTGGGCGATTGCCGACGGACAGGAATACTCCGCCGCGCTTCTTTACGCGCCTTTGCCTGAGAAGATGGTAAAAAAAATAGAGGAAAGGATAGGGGAGATCAAGTATTAAGCCGCGAGGCGAGATCCGCGTTAAGATGAAGATAAAATTTGTAGACCTTGGATTTAAAAAAGCGACCACGGTCATAGCTTTATCGGTGGTCGCCTTGGTCGTTCTTCTGGTCTTCAGCATGGCATTGCGCTCCATGCCGGCGATCCGGAAGTTCGGATGGCATTTCTTGTTCACCGGCACCTGGGACCCGGTCAAGGAGATCTTCGGTGCCTTGCCGTTTATTTACGGAACGGTCGTTTCGTCGGCATTGGCCCTGCTGATCGCCGTGCCGGTCTCGATAGGGATAGCCGTTTACCTGGCGGAACTCGCGCCTTCGTACATAAAGCAGCCTTTGAGTTTCCTGATCGAGTTATTAGCCGCCATACCGAGTGTAGTATACGGTTTATGGGGGATATTCGCGTTAGCCCCATTCTTAAGGGGGAGTATACAGCCATTCTTATCCAAATATTTCGGGTTCTTGCCGATATTCCAGGGTGAATTTTACGGGGTAGGGATGCTGACGGCCGGGATCATATTGAGCATAATGATCATACCCACGATCTCTTCCATATCGAGAGAAGTTTTTTTGGCCGTGCCTTTTTCCCAGCGGGAGGCTGCGTTGGCGTTAGGTTCTACGCGCTGGGAGACGATCAGGTTGGCGGTATTGGGTTATGCCAGGCCCGGGGTGCTGGGCGCTGTAATATTAGGATTAGGAAGGGCGTTGGGCGAGACGATGGCCGTTACTATGGTCATAGGCAACAGGCCGGAGATCTCCGCTTCCTTGTTCGCCCCTTCCTATACGATGGCATCGGTCATAGCCAATGAATTCACCGAAGCTACGGGAGATTTATACCTCTCGGCGCTTGTCGAGATAGGGCTTATATTATTCTTCGTTACGCTTACCGTTAATGTCATCGCGAGAATGCTTATCTGGAAAGTTGCGGGCAACGTAAAAGGCGAGATGAGGGAATGAATACCTACAAAAAAAGAAAAATTGCCAGCAGATTAATGTGCGCGGCAGCTTTCCTTTGCGCCTTTTTGACCCTGGTGCCCCTGATCAGTATTTTTGGCTATGTTTTCGCGAAAGGGGTCGCCAGTTTAAATCTCGATTTCTTCGTCAACATGCCCAGGCCTGTGGGTGAAGCGGGCGGCGGCATGAGTAACGCCATAGTGGGGACGCTCATACTGATCGGGCTCTCCTGCCTGTGGGCTATACCTTTAGGCATAGTCGGCGGGATATTCCTTTCCGAATTCGGCAATAATAAATTAGGTACTACAGTAAGGTTCACCGCGGATGTCTTGAACGGCGTCCCCTCGATCGTCATCGGGATCTTCGCCTATACAGTCTTCGTGCTGCCGATGAAAAGTTTCTCGGCGATAAGCGGCGCTTTCGCTTTAGGGATAATTATGATACCGACGATAATGCGCACGACCGAAGAGATGCTGCGGATGGTGCCCCGGACTCTACGCGAAGCCGCGCTGGCTTTGGGGATCAGCCAATTCAGGACGACTGTAAGCATAGTGTTGAGGACCGCGCTGCCGGGAATACTTACGGGAATACTGCTGGCCATAGCGCGGATCGCGGGAGAGACGGCCCCGCTTCTTTTTACCGCCTTCGGCAACAGGTTTTGGCACCAGAGCCTTACCCAGCCGATAGCCGCACTTCCTTTGCAGATATTCGTTTACGCGATCTCCCCGTTCGATGATTGGCGCAGGCAGGCATGGGCAGGTGCGTTCGTTTTGATCGTCATCATCTTCTTGATAAGTTTCATAAGCAGGTTCGTGATCGGATTGCATTATAAATCAACATCATCAAGATAAGGACAATGCATGGAAGAAAGAGTTAAAGTCTCAAATTTGAACGCGTATTTCGGGAATGCCCGGGCGCTGAAGGGTATTAACATTGCTATCCGGGAAAAGATGGTTACTGCCATCATCGGCCCTTCGGGCTGCGGAAAGTCGACGTTCATCCGCTGCATTAACAGGTTGCATGAGGTCGTGCCGGACACAAAAGTATCCGGGCAGGTCCTCTTAGACGGCAAGGATATCTATTTGCCCGATGTCGACCCCATCGAGATAAGGCGGAAGGTAGGGATGGTATTCCAGAAACCCAACCCTTTCCCGGCGCTTTCCATATATGACAATGTGGCGGCGGGCCTGAAATTAAACGGCATCAAAAAGAAAGATTACCTCGACGAGATAGTCGAAGAGTCGCTCAGGAGGGCCGCTTTGTGGGATGAAGTAAAGGATAAGATCAACGCTTCGGGAGTAAGCCTTTCCGGCGGGCAGCAGCAGCGGCTTTGCATCGCGCGCTGCCTCGCGGTCAAACCCGAAGTCCTGTTATTCGACGAGCCGTGCGCGAGCCTCGACCCGATATCCACGGCTAAGATAGAAGAGCTTATCCTTGAGTTGAAAAAGTATTATACTATAGTCATCGTGACCCATAACATGCAGCAGGCGGCGCGCGTCTCGGATCACACCGCGTTCTTCCTCCTGGGCGAACTTATAGAATTCGGCAAGACGCAGGATATTTTCACGGCCCCGAAGGATAAAAAGACGGAGGATTATATCACCGGGAGGTTCGGTTAAATGAAGAAAAAGGTTCTGTTCGTCTGCATAGAAAATTCCTGCCGCAGCCAGATAGCAGAGGGCTTCGCGCACAGCCTCGGGGGCCATGTGATGGAAGCTTACAGCGCCGGCTCTAAACCTTCAGGGAAAGTCAACCCGTACGCGACAAAAGTGATGTGGGAAGAAAAAGTGGATATCTTTTCGCAGAAGTCCAAGGGTTTCAATGACCTGCCGGTAAAGGATTTCGATTACGTCATTTCCATGGGCTGTAAAGATACGTGCCCTTTCGTGCCGGCGAAGAAACATATCGAATGGAATATACCGGACCCGAAAGGCAAGGAGATAGAATTTTTCAGGATGGTAAGGGACACTATCAAGGAGAAGATATTGAAGCTTATATCCGAGATCGCGGAAGCGGATAAACGTAAAACAGGAGATAGATAATGGAGAGGCATTTTGACGAGGAATTAAAGGACCTTAACGCCCGGATACTCAGGATGGGTGCCCTGGCCGAGGAGGCGATAATGAACTCGGTCAAGTCCCTCAAGGAGCAGGATAAGGCCATGGCCTTGAAGGTCGTCGATTCCGACAAGCAGATAGACATGATGGAGCTCGAGATAGAAGAGCGCTGTCTTGAGATGCTGGCCCTGCACCAGCCGATCGCAATAGACCTCAGGTTCATCACCACGGCGATGAAGCTTAACAACGAACTTGAGAGGATAGCCGACCTCGCGGTCGATATCGCGCAGCGCGTCCTTGAGATAGTCGATAAACCGTTGCTCAAACCCCTGGTCGACATACCGAAGCTTTGCGCCATAGCGCAGAGCATGGTAAAGCAGGGGATAGACGCTTTCGTCAACAGGGACATAGAATTGGCGAAGAAGGTCGTCCTTACGGATCCGGAAGCCGATAAGCTGAGAAATCTTGTGCAGGATGAGCTTATAAACGACTACATAGCCAAGGATAAGTCCACTGCCCCGCGCGCGGTGCCGCTCCTGTTGATCGCCCGCCATCTCGAGCGCATCTGCGACCACGCAACAAACATCGCCGAGGACGTGATATACATGGTCCAGGCGAAGGTCGTCCGCCACCACCCAGAGAAACTCGAATAATTACGGTGACAGCTCACTTAATTCCCGGTTATCAATAATTAAGTGAGCTGTCACCGTAATTTTCCTTGACAAATCTTTTTTTAATGCTACAATTATACCAATTTAATAGAATTGATGGGAAATGAAAGAAAGGGAGATCCTGATGAAGTTAACGACAAAAGGGAGATACGGGACACGGCTGATGCTGGATCTGGCGCTTCATTTTGGGGAGCAGCCTGTCTTCTTGAAGGATGCGGCCAAGAGGCAGGGGATCTCCGAGAAATACCTTTGGCATTTGATACCGCCCTTGAAGAACGCAGGCCTGATAACGTCTGTCAGGGGAGCCCACGGAGGCTATTCCCTGGCAAGGTCTCCGGACCGGATAACCTTAAAAGAGATACTTCTGGCGGTAGAAGGGCCGATATCTTTTGTCTCGTGCGTCGGAGGTTCCTCCGCGTGCGCGCGGTCTGAGACATGCGCGACAAAAGATATCTGGAGCGAAATATCGGAAAAATTTTTGCAGATACTGGAATCGTTCACGCTCGAGGATATAGTCGAGAAGCAGAAGAGCAAGTCCGGGTCTTCAGCCGCGTATAATTACGTAATCTAAAAAAGGAGGAGAAGATGCCGTTCATTAATTTGAAGGTAGTCGGGAAATTGTCGAATGAGCAGAAGAAAAAGATCGCCGAGAGTTTTTCCGAGACGCTCCTGAAGGTGGCCGGAAAACCGAAAGAAGCCACGTACCTCGTCATCGATGAGGTCAACGGCGAGAACTGGGCCCAGGGAGAAAGGTTTTTCGGGTAAGGAAAAATGGCCATAGAAAAAGACAGCAATAGAAAAAGCATAATAAACGACGCGATAATCAAGGAACTTAATGATTCGGTGCATGGCCTGAAATACGGCACGATCAGCATAACCGTTCATAATTCAAAGATAGTGCAGATAGAGGTTTCGGAAAAGAAGCGGTTTGACGATGTCTGGACCATAGAGGAAGGGGGTGGTATATAGCCTGGGTTTTTGTGTTCGCCGGACCACCGGGAACTTAAAAAAATCAAAAAAGCACCTGGACGACCAGTCACCTGGAGTTAAGGAGCGCACTCAAGAGGTCGTTCATGAAAATAGCAGCGTTGTTCGCGTTGGTAAGTTTGTTGACTGTAGTTTATCCGTTCGAAGAGGCGAACGCGGGAGTCCCGCTCAACAACATCGAAGGCGTGGGCGGCATTGCCTTCAATCCGCTGGCTTATACGGCCGGCACGAGTATCGAGAAGGACAAGAAACCAGAGGGAGAAAAGGGCATCACTTACAAGGATGTCTTTTCCAAGCCCCAGTTCGGCGTATGGTACGTAAACTTAAATGGCGTCAAGGTCGATTGGACGAGTATCGGGGTCGCGGAGACGTTATTCAAAAGGCTCGAGGTCTCGTACAGCCACGAGATGATAGCCCCGGTAGGCAAGAATATCCACAAGAATAACGTGGGCGCCAAGCTGTTATTGCTGCCGGAGAACTTCAACGATCATAAGTTCCTCCCGGCGGTATCGGTCGGGAGCATATGGAAACATTCGACCGAAGTCGCGCCGGGAGTAGATGACAACGATTTTGACATCTACGCTGTCGCGACGAAACTGATAACCCAGACTCCGAGGCCGGTGCTGATATCGGGAGGTGTCCTCTCTACGAAAGGATTAGTGACCGGAGTGTTCGGATTTGACAGGCAAAGAAAGCAGGTAGGTTTCGCTAATGTCGATATCCTGCCGCTGGACAATGTCGCGGTCGGGTTCGAGTTCAAACAGGGAGCGAGGTTCAGTGATTTCAAGAATGCAAATTACTGGGACGCGCATGTGGCCTGGTTCGCGAACAAAAACCTGTCTCTCGTACTTGCTTATGTCAATGCCGGCGACAGGAAATCAACATCGGCAGTAGGATTGGGTGAAGGTGTTGTGTTGAGCGCGCAATACGCGTTTTAAAAGCAAGATTATGTATCGGCATCGAGCACATTGATGATATAATTAGGGACATATAAGGAGACGATAAGATGGCAAGGATATTCGACGATATAACAAAGACCGTAGGCAACACGCCGCTGGTCAGGATAAACCGCCTTACAAAGGGGTTGAACGCCGCGGTCATCGTGAAGCTGGAGTCTTTTAACCCCCTATCGAGCGTCAAGGACAGGATAGGCGTTGCGCTGATCGAGGCGGCCGAGAAAGCGGGCAAGCTCAAGAAAGGCACGGTCATTATCGAGCCGACGAGTGGCAACACAGGCATCGCTCTGGCGTTCGTCGCGGCCGCAAAGGGCTACAAACTGGTGCTTACGATGCCCGAGACGATGAGCGTCGAGCGCAGGCAGCTGCTCAAAATCCTGGGAGCGGAGATAGTCCTGACAGAGGGCGCAAAAGGCATGAAGGGCGCTATCCAAAAAGCGGAAGAACTCGTAAATAGCACCCCCAATGCTTTTATGCCGCAGCAATTCGACAACCCGGCCAATCCCGAGATACACCGCCGCACCACAGCAGAGGAGATCCTGAAGGATACCGACGGCAAAATCGACGTCTTCATCTCAGGCGTCGGCACCGGCGGCACGATAACAGGCGTCGGTGAGGTCCTTAAAAAGAAGAACCCGAAAGTGAAAATAATAGCGGTAGAGCCGAAGGATTCCCCCGTATTATCCGGGGGAAATCCCGGCCCGCACAAGATACAGGGAATAGGGGCGGGATTTGTCCCGAAAGTGTTGAACAAAAACGTGATTGATGAGATAATCCAGGTAACCGCAGAAGACTCCGGAGCGACCTCCCGCAGGCTTGCGAAAGAAGAAGGCATACTTGTCGGGATATCGAGCGGCGCCGCGTTATGGGCCGCTTTGGAAGTCGCGAAACGCCCGGAATCCGCGGGAAAGACGATAGTCGTCCTGCTTCCCGATACGGGAGAAAGGTACCTTTCGACCTGGCTATTCCAGGATTGAAAATCCTAAGGAGAGAGTAAATTGAAACGCAAAGTATATCTGGATCATAACGCGACAACGCCATTGCATCCGGAAGTGAAGAAGACGATGATAGAAGCGATGGATGCCTTCGGCAACCCCTCGAGCCTGCACAGCTTCGGCAGGCAGGCGCGGCGCATCATCGACGACGCGAGGGATAGAATAGCGTCATTCATTGACGGTAAGGGCGAGGATATAGTCTTCTCGGGAAGCGGTTCCGAGGCGAACAACACCGTCTTAAACCTGCTTTACTGCGCCGCGAGGCACTGCGAAGCGCCCCACACAAAAAGGCACCAGATAATAACCTCACAAATAGAGCATCCGTGCATACTTGAGGCCGCGGCCTGCCTTGAGGAGAGAGGTATCGACGTAGTCTACCTTCCCGTGGACAGGACGGGGAAGATAGACATGGACAAATACTCATCGCTCATATCGGATAAGACCGCGCTCGTCACGGTCATGATGGCCAATAACGAGATCGGCACTATACAGGACATAAAAGAGATAGGAAAGATCGCCCATAAGCATGGTGCAATGTTCCATACCGACGCGATACAGGCGGTTGGCAAGATACCCGTCAATGTCCACGAGCTGGGCGTAGATTACATTTCACTCTCGGCGCATAAGATATACGGGCCGAAAGGTGTAGGTGCGCTTTATGTTTCTCCCGGAGTGCCATTCTGTCCTTTTATACGGGGCGGGCACCAGGAGAAGGGAAGGCGCGCCGGGACGGAGAATACCATAGGGATAGCAGGCTTCGGGAAAGCTATCGAGATGCGCGTTACCGAGATGGCCCCGGAGGCGAAGCGGTTATTGTCGCTCAAGGCCAGGCTTAAAGCCGGAATAGAAAAGAATGTGCCCAATATCCAATTTAACGGCCATCCGGCCGATTCGCTACCCGGAACTTTGAATGTTTCGTTCTTCGGCGCGGAAGGGGAGGCGATACTCCTCTACCTCGACCTCGAGGGGATAGCCGTATCGACCGGTTCGGCGTGCGCGTCAGGCTCGCTCGACCCGTCGCATGTATTGATAGCGGCCGGCCTCCCGGCTGAGGAAGCGCACGGATCCATCAGGATAAGCATGGGAAGGGATAATACCGAAGAAGACATAGATTACACGGTCGAAAAGATAGCCCTGGTCATCGACAAGATCAGGAAGATGTCTACGGTGAGGTAAGCCATGGACAATAAATTTCAATGGGTATATTCGGAAAAAGTAAAAGACCATTTTATACATCCCCGCAATGTCCTTGAGGACGAGGCAAAATATAATGCGGACGGCAGGGGTATCGTCGGTAATATCAAATGCGGCGACGAAATGATCGTCGCTATAAAAGTCGACAAGGAGAAAAATACGATCGCCGAGTGCAAGTGGAAGACATACGGTTGCGCGAGCGCGATCGCCAGCACCTCGATCCTCTCGGAGATCGTGATAGGAAAGACCCTTGACCAGGCATACCACCTGACCGCGAAAGACATCGCGAAAGAGCTCGGCGGCCTGCCCGAGCATAAGATCCATTGTTCGGTCCTCGGCCATAAGGCCCTGCGCGCGGCGATAGAGGATTATTACACGCGCAGCGGCATGACCGATAAGGTCGAGGAAGAAAAAGCCCATATCATCTGCCAGTGCATGAACGTTACTGATATTGAGATAGAGCAGGCAGTCCTTGAGGGCGCCAGGACGTATCTCGAATTGCAGGAACATACCAAACTTGGCACCGTCTGCGGGCAATGCAAGGACAAGGCGATACAGATGCTCGAGGAATACAAGAAGAAACATTTCTCAAAATAAAAATATGAGAAAAATCGCGATAGTCGGCTCACCTAATGTAGGCAAATCGGTAATATTCAATAACCTGACCGGGACCTACGCCGACGTCTCCAACTATCCGGGGACGACAGTAGAGGTCTACCGCGGTAAATGCAAGATAGGAGGGGAAGAGTTCGAGGTCATCGACACTCCGGGCATGTATTCCTTATTGCCCATATCCGAGGAAGAGAAAGTAGGCCGTTCCATACTCCTGGCTGAAAGTCCCTGCGTCATCCTGCATGTCGTCGACGCGAAAAACCTCGCGAGGATGCTGATGATGACATTACAGCTTTTGGAAGCGGGCATGCCGGTCATCCTTGTCCTTAACATATTCGATGAGGCGGAGGGCCTGGGGATAGACATAGACCTGGATAAGCTCGCGAAGGAACTGAATATACCCGCGGTCAAGACCGTCGGGACTACCGGCGCGGGAATGGATATCCTTAGAGGCAAGATAGAGGAACATGTTAAAAGATTTTGTTAAAAATATAGGTTATGACGACCCCTTGGAGATATACCTTTCCAAGCTGGAGAAGCTCCTCGGTTCGGAGTACGGGATCTCTAAGCGCGCTGTCTCGTTATTACTTCTCCAGGAGGACGAGGAGATATTCGAACTCGTAAAGAAGAACGAGGGCGATAAGATCGGCGTTATTTCCGCCATTATCCGCGAAGCCAATTCCCATTATTCCAATCCCCTCAGCTATATCATAAGCGAGCGCCGGCAGGGAGAGGCGAGCCGCATAACCAATTCCGTCATGAGCGTCAAGGAGAAGGGGCTGTTCAACTTCAAGGAGACGTTGAGCAGGCTGATGATGAACCCGTTCATAGGCGGGCCTATACTTTTGGCGGTCATGTATTACGGACTTTATAAATTCGTCGGGAATTTCGGCGCGGGCGTATTGGTCGATTTTATAGAAAAGAGGATATTCGATGCCCATATCAACCCGTTCATGGTGGACCTGGTGAACAGGTATCTTCCGTACGAATTATTGCGGGACCTGCTGGCCGGGCAATACGGCATAATAACCCTCGGCGCCAGGTACGCTTTCGCGATAATCCTCCCCATAGTAGCGACTTTTTTCTTCGCCTTCGCGATAATAGAGGATACAGGTTACCTGCCGCGGCTGGCAATGCTGATCGACCAGCTCTTCAAAAAGATCGGCCTTTCCGGCAGGGCGGTGATCCCGCTGGTCCTGGGGTTGGGATGCAGCACGATGGCGACAATGGTCACCAGGACCCTCCCCACGAAGCGCGAGAGGATAATCGCTACGTTACTTTTGTCGTTGGCGATACCGTGTTCGGCGCAGATGGGCGTGATCCTTGCCCTCCTCCAGAACAAGCCCTTAGGGCTTCTCATATGGCTGGGAGTGATCATAGGAGTATTCCTTTTTGTGGGATACCTGGCATCCAAGATAATGCCCGGTGAACTGCCGAGTTTTTACATGGAGATACCGCCGCTCAGGCTCCCGCAGCTGTCCAACATATTGCGCAAGACCGGAAGCCGGCTAAAATGGTATCTTTTCGAGGTGCTGCCCCTTTTCATTTTTGCCAGCGTGCTTATCTGGCTCGGCCAGATTACCGGAGTATTCGGATTTTTGGTCAAAGCGCTGGAGCACCCGGTCCGTTGGATCGGCCTGCCCGCGCAGTCCTCTGTCGCGTTCCTGTTCGGGTTCTTCAGGAGGGATTACGGCGCGGCCGGCCTGTACGACCTGAAGACCGCCGGCCTGTTAAGCGGCAACCAGCTTGTCGTCGCTTGTGTGACCCTGACCTTGTTCCTGCCGTGCGTGGCCCAGCTTCTGATGAATATCAAAGAACGCGGGATAGGAGTAGGCATCATAATGTCGACATTCATACTTTTCTTTTCGTTCAGTGTAGGATATTTCGTTAACCTTGTATTGATACTATCGGGAATAAACCTATGACGACTAAGCCGTCAAGACCTGCCGTTGCCTTGACCACCCTTGGGTCCGGGGGAAAAGGTAATATCGCCTATCTGCAGACAAAGAACAAGGCGCAGATGCAGAAACTGCTCAGCATCGGCGCGATCCCGGGCGTACATATAACGCTGATGCAGAAATTCCCTTCGTACGTGTTCAAGATAGGGCACAGCCAGTTCGCCGTAGATAAAGAGCTGGCGCAAGGCATATTCGTGAGGGTTCCTGTTCCTAAATGAGGGCGTAGTATGCCGAAGAAGATCTTGATATGTTTTATCGCCGCAG
This sequence comes from Candidatus Omnitrophota bacterium, assembly GCA_028706795.1. Lineage (GTDB taxonomy): Bacteria > Omnitrophota > Gorgyraeia > Pluralincolimonadales > Pluralincolimonadaceae > Pluralincolimonas. The sequence continues at coordinate 13,327 of JAQTVK010000009.1, forward strand.
CATTCCTTTTCGCGGAGATATTTTCCTCATCCGCCGCGGTACTTTCTCTGGATGACCTTATCAAGGAAGCGAAGGAAAAGAACCCCGAGATATTGGCGGCGAAGAACCGCTGGGACGCGGCCCTGGTGAGAGTTCCAATGGCAAAATCCCTCGATGCCCCCAGCGTAGGATTTACATTCAAGAAGATACCCGATACTTTAAATGTGTTTAAAGCGCCGAACGACGAGCACATGCTTACTATTTCGCAGTTCCTGCCGCTTTTTGGGAAATTGTCTACAAAAGGGAAGATCGCGCTCGCCGAATCCCAGATGTTTGCGGCCGAATATAAGAATAAAGAACTGGAGATCGTAAACGAGACGAAAGACGCGTATTACGACCTCTTCATGAATTATAAAGAGATCGAGTTGAATGAAGCGAGCCTCAGTTTGCTTAAGTCTGTGGCCGGGATATCGGAGGCGAAATACATAACCGGAAAGACCACGCAGGAAGACCTCTTCAAGATAAACCTGGAGATAGCCAGCCTCGGCAATAAGATCGCGAACCTGAAATTGGAACAGGCGGCTAAAAACGCGCGCTTAAACAGCCTTTTAAGCCGCGACCCGGAAAGCCCGTTAGGCGCGCCCGAACTGCGTGAAGATGCCGTATTTAACAGGGATATATCCTCATTATATAAACTTACACTGGAGAACCAGCCGGAATTGCTTACCTTTTCTTATGTCATCGAGAGGAACAAACACGCGAAAACGCTCGCCGAGAAAAATAGCTGGCCTGACCTGATGGCCGGGGTCGCTTTAAGGGGCATAGGCACGGGCAGTTTCGGGTTATGGGATTTAATGCTCGCTTTTACTGTGCCGTTCTGGTTCTGGACGAAGCAAAAATATGAGGTCAAGGAAGCGATCTCCAATTTAGATGAGGCGAAAGCAGCGTATGAGGCGATGAAGAACAAGGCCCTGCTTGAGACAAAAAACCTTTTCACCGATATGGAGATCTCGAAAAGTAAGATCGATCTCAACAAAAATAACCTCATACCCATGCTGGAAAGCTCTATAAATTCATCTGTCGCCAATTTCCGTTCGGGAAAGGGCGACCTAATGGCATTGCTTGACTGCG
>JAQTVK010000125.1 GCA_028706795.1 Candidatus Omnitrophota bacterium
TAATCTTGTAAATGCCTTACGGAGGAGAACTATGCTTGAGGAGCTTAAGAAGAAGATAAAGCAGGCGCAAGAGACGTTAGCCAACCTGCGGAGGTATCTTTGACCTCGATGCCGCGGGGAAGAATATAGCGGAATTTGAAGGGAAGATGGCCGCCCCGGGCTTCTGGGACGACCAGCAGAAGGCCAACAAGATAATCGCCGAAATGAAGTCGCTCAAGGCCCGCCTCGACCCGTGGCAGGCGTGCGGCAAAGAACTCGAGGAGCTTTCAGGGCTCGCCGAGATAACCGAACCTTCAGACGAAGCCTCGATATCCCAGCTTTCAAAAGACCTGGACGCCTTAGCGAACAAGATAAGCCGCATAGAATTCACCGCTTTATTCTCGGGCGAGCACGACAAGGCCGATGCGATACTTTCGATAAACGCCGGCGCCGGCGGAACCGAATCTTGCGACTGGGCGGCGATGCTTTTCAGGATGTATGTCCGCTACGTGCAGAACAAGGGTTATAAAGTAGAGGTCCTCGACTATCTGGCCGGCGAGGAAGCAGGCGTCAAGAACGTCACGATGCTGGTCAAGGGTGAATATGCTTTCGGTTATTTGAAGTCCGAGCGCGGCGTCCACAGGCTCGTGAGGATATCGCCGTTCGATTCGAATAAGAGGCGCCATACCTCTTTCGCCTCGGTAGATGTCATCCCCGAGGTCGAGGAGGAGGCGGATATCCAGGTCGATGAAAAGGACCTGCGGATAGATGTCTACCGCGCGTCCGGCCCGGGCGGACAGGGCGTCAACACGACAGACTCGGCGGTGCGCATCACCCATATCCCGACAGGGCTCGTCGTCCAGTGCCAGAACGAGCGCTCGCAGTTGAAGAACAAGCATTCGGCGATGAAGGTATTGAAGGCGCGCCTGTATGAGAAGAAACTGCAGGAACAGGAAGAGAAAATAAAGACGATGTATTCGGAGAAACAGAAGATAGAATGGGGCAGCCAGATACGCTCTTACGTGCTGCACCCGTATATGATGGTAAAGGACCACAGGACGGAATACGAGACGGGAAAGGCGAACCAGGTGCTTGACGGCGAACTCGACGAGTTGATAGAAGCGTATGTCAAATTTTCGGCAGGCAAAGTCCCGCCGCAGCGGGAGAAAAAATAAGGATATAGAATGATAGGAAAGATATTTTCAGCGGTAATAGGAACGCATAACGACAGGGAGCTAAAACGGATCAAGCCCAAGATGGAGCTTATAACCTCCCTTGAGCCGAAGATCTCCAAGCTTTCCGATGCCGGACTGCGCGCCAAGACCGTCGAGTTCAAGGCGAAGATCAAGGAGCGGCTCAAGGACATCGACCTCAAGGGCCTCGAGAAGATCGAGCGGCGCAAGGTCGAGACGGAAGTCCTCGAGGAGATATTGCCCGAGGCATTCGCGGTCGTGCGCGAGGCAAGCAAAAGGGTGACCGGTATGCGCCATTTCGACGTCCAGCTCATCGGCGGCATCGTCCTGCACGAGGGGAAGATCGCCGAGATGGCGACAGGCGAAGGAAAGACGCTCGTCGCCACACTACCGGCTTATCTGAACGCGCTGACCGGGCTCGGGGTCCATATCGTCACCGTAAACGATTACCTCGCTAAGCGCGACAGGTACTGGATGGGCCCGATATTCGAGTTCCTCGGGTTGACCGTCGGGATGATACAGCACGACATGAACGACAGGGACCGCCAGGCCGCGTACAACAGCGATATAACATACGGCACGAATAACGAGTTCGGTTTCGATTACCTGCGTGATAACATGAAGTACAGGCTCGAGGACATGGTCCAGAGGCCGCTGCATTACGGCATAGTCGACGAGGTCGACTCGATACTCGTCGATGAGGCGAGGACGCCGCTTATCATATCCGGCCCCGCCGAGGAGTCAACCGACAAATATTATAAGGCGGCGGACATCGTAAGGGGCCTTGAGAAAGGCGTCAAGGACCAGGAGACGAAGGAAGAGTCCGGCGATTACATAGTCGACGAGAAAGGCCACAGCGTCTGGCTGACCGAGGAAGGCGAGACGAAGGTCGTCAAGGCCTGGGGGCTCAAGGATATGCATTCGATGGAATCGGTCGAGGAACGGCATTGCGTCGAGAAAGCGCTCCTTGCAAAGGAACTTTATAAGCGCGACGTGCAGTACCTCATAAAGGACGGCGAGGTGATAATCGTAGACGAATTCACCGGCCGCATGATGCCGGGCAGGAGATGGTCGGACGGTCTGCACCAGGCGGTCGAGGCGAAAGAGGGCGTCAAGATAGAGAGGGAGAACCAGACCCTCGCTACGATAACGTTCCAGAATTATTTCAGGATGTTCGACAAACTCGCCGGCATGACAGGCACGGCCGCGACAGAAGCCAACGAATTCAGCCAGATATATAAGCTCGATGTTATCGTGATACCGACGAACCGCCCGCTCATAAGGATGAACCACCCGGACAGCATTTATAAATCCGAAAAAGAGAAATTCACCGCGGCTGCCGACGAGATCGCGCAATTATATGAAAAGGGCCAGCCGGTCCTGGTCGGCACGATCTCGATCGATAAATCCGAACGTTTGAGCAATATGCTGCAGCGTCGCGGCATACCGCACCAGGTCCTGAACGCGAAGTACCACGAGTCGGAGGCGCATATAGTCGCGCAGGCCGGGCGGTATAAGGCGATCACCATCGCGACGAACATGGCTGGCCGCGGCACGGATATCCTGCTCGGAGGCAACGCGGAATATATGGTCTATGATTATTTCAAGCAGAAAGGGATAGAGCCGGAGGCGATCGACCCGAAGGAAAAAGCCGATATGATGTCGAAGTTCAAGGCGAAGGTCGAAGATGAGCATAACAAGGTCATCGCGGTCGGGGGGTTGCATGTCCTCGGCACAGAACGCCACGAGGCGCGGCGCATCGATAACCAGCTCCGTGGCAGGTGCGGCCGACAGGGCGACCCGGGTTCGTCGAGGTTCTATCTCTCGCTCGAGGACGACCTGATGAGGATATTCGGCTCTGACAGGATAAAATACATAATGGAAAAATTAGGGATGGAAGAAGGCCAGCCGATAGAGCATCCCATTGTCTCGAAATCGATAGAGACCGCGCAGAAGCGCGTCGAGGCGCATAATTTCGAGATAAGGAAGCAACTGCTTGAATACGATAACGTCATGAACAAGCAGAGGGAGGTCATCTACTCCGAGAGGAGGGCGATACTCGAGGGCAAGGACATACAGGAGTATATCGCCGCGATGATAGAGAACGGCCTCGACTCGGCGATGGATACCTACCTCAACGAGAAGACGCATCCTGAGGAGTGGGACACTAAGGGATTCTCCGAGTGGTTCCGCGGAAAGTTCGGGTTCAGCCTTCCGCTTGGCCAGGACGGATTATTCACCGGCCATCTCCACGACATAAGGGCGA
>JAQTVK010000126.1 GCA_028706795.1 Candidatus Omnitrophota bacterium
ACTTTGATTTCGTTTTTTAATTCGGCAAATCCGGAAGATGAGGCCGTGATTGTTGCTCCCTCGCCTGTGACATCGTCGACAGCGACGGCCGCAGAGGCACCGGTACCGGCGCCTGAAGCGCCGGCGGCGCAGCCGGAGAAGCCGGCAGAGATCCCGCAGGCGAGACCCGAAGAAGGGCCGGAAGTCATCCTCGACGATTTTCTTCCCGCCGGGGCGGTGGCCCAGGGGATATGGGATTGGGATACTGCGGTAAAATACAGCGGCGAAAAGTCCCATACACAGCCGGCGGCAAAAGGTTTTACCTCGCATTCTTACAAGGCAGCCCCGGTCGACGTTCCGGACGGCTATATATTGGAACAATATGTATATCTCGATCCCAAGGAACCCCCGTCCGGGATAATGTTGACGTTCAGGTTCGAGGCGGAGGACAGGGAAGGCGAGATCGGCCTCTACCGGGAGGGAGAGGAAGAGGTGTTCGTCTTCAATGAGGACGAGCCGGTGATATATGACGGCACGCTGCCGGATCCGGGAAAGTGGGAAAAATGGACGATCGATCCGGAAGACCTTGACCTCAACGGCACCAAAATAACCGGTATTTCATTCGCAGCTTACGGCGGAAAAGTGAACTGGGACCTTACGCGTTTTGTCCCATCGAAAAATATAAAACAAAATTCGGTACCCCCGAAGGGGCCTAACAACTAAAGGAGAGAGGGGCATGTCAAAAAGAAGCGTGGTAGTCCTGGTAGTCATTATCTCGATATTCCTGCTGTCCAGCGTCGTCCTGGCGATGGGCAGGAAAGTAAAACCCGCGGAACAGCAGCCTGTGTCGCTTGGTACCTCGCAGCCGGAAGTGGAACTCGTAAGGCCCGAACAGCTTGAGACCAACCCTCCGATAACCGAAGAGATGAAAGAGAGCAGGCCCCGTGAGGCGGGCATCCAATTGGCTGCCGATGAATCCACGAAGAACAGGCAGATCCAAGCCGCGCTTAAGAACGCCGGCTACGATCCCGGCGTGGTAGACGGGAAATTAGGCCCCAAATCAAAGAAGGCAATAAGGGAATTCCAGGCCGCGAACGACCTTAAGGCGGACGGGAAAGTCGGCGCGAAGACGTGGGCCAAATTGAGCACATATATTTTACAGGCCGGCGCCGCTGACAGCGCGTCGGGACCGGATACCAATTTCGAAACAGGCACACCGAAAAAAGGAGGCAGATAATGTTTAAGATATCCAGATTAGGCGTCGTCGCGTTATTATTGGCCGCGGTCTTTGCGGCCTCCGGTTGCGCGGTAGGATTCTACAAACGCAGCCCCAACGACATGCGGAAGATAGAGGACCTTAAGGCCGAAGTCGAGCGCCTCAAATTATTGAGGGACCAGGAGAACAGGGAGCTTGAGGCGGCCAGGTCCGAGCTTGAGAAGAGGTTGCGCGGTGAGAAAGGCGTCAGCGTAGAGATGAGCGAGCGCGGCCTCGTCGTGACGTTCCTCGCCGAAGTGCTCTTCGATTCCGGCAGGGACAAGGTAAAGACGCCGGCGCATGAAGTGCTGGATAAAGTCGCGAAGGTAATAACCGATAAAGCCGCGGACAGGAACATCGCGGTAGAGGGCCACACCGATAACGAGCCGATAAAGAAATCCGGCTGGAAATCGAACTGGGAGCTCTCTACGGCCAGGGCGACGTCAGTCCTCCATTATCTCGAGGAGAGGGGCATAGATCCAAAGAAACTGCAGGCCACAGGTTACGGCGAATACCGCCCCGTGGCTTCCAACGATACGGTCGAAGGCAGGCAGGAGAACAGAAGGGTTGAGATCATAATACTGCCCAAGATGTCGAAAGCGGAATCCGAATTCCTCAAGGAACACGAAAAGGAGTCGGAATACACTAAATAGGACGGCTTTAGATAGCGGAAGCGAAAAAACGTCGTCCTCGTCATCCGGGGACGACGTTTGATTATCGGAAGGGAGGCGGATCTTCATGAAGAAAAAACCAAAGTCCAAAATCAAAAAGAGTATCGTTAAAAAAACAAAAAAAGCGGTGAGGGCCGTAAAAAAGAAAGCCAGGCCCGCCGTAAAAAGGGCCAAAAAGGCGCGCGCCGCCGGGAAGATAACCGCGGCCGTGGCCCAAAGGGTCGAGCCGGGCCGGGACAGGGCCGAAGAATCCAAATATTATCCGCGCCCTACACCGTATCTGCCTCCGCGGCAATGGGAGCATGAGGAATTGCCGTCAAAATACGGCGATACGCGCATCGTCGTGATGACGAGGGATCCCCATTGGATATTCGCTTACTGGGAAGTCAGCGACGAGAGGCGCATGCAGATAGAGCGCGAGGCAAGCGCATCCTGGGACAACCTCAGGAAGGTCCTGCGCGTTTACGATGTCACCGGCAAGGATTTTAACGGCACGAACGCCAACAGGTTTTTTGATATAGACATCAATTCGGCCGCGGTCAACTGGTACATCAACGTCGGCGAGGCGGACAGGTCATGGTGCGTTGACTTAGGCGCCATCACATCGAGCGGGAAGTTCATACTTATTGCCCGTTCGAATATCGTCTCCACACCGCGCGACAGCGCCTCGGACGTTATCGACGAAGAATGGATGTCGATCGAGGAACAGTTCCTGAAACTCTACGGCCTCTGGGGCGGGTTCGCCGGCGCGTCGCCGGGCAAGGCCCAGATAAAAAAGATAATGAAGGAACGCCTCCAGCGGGCGCTCGCCTCCGGCGGTATCAGCTCGTTCGTCCGTCCCGAGAAATTCCGCGGCTTCTGGATGGTCGTCAACACCGAGCTGATAGTATACGGCGCGACCGAGCCGGACGCGACTGTCACGGTACAGGGCAGGCCCATAAAGCTCAACCGGGACGGGTCGTTTTCCCTGCGTTTCGCGCTTCCCGACGGGGAGCAGGTGATACCGGTAAAAGGCGTCTCGCACGACAAGGCAGAGGAGCGCACGATAACGCCCATAGTCAAGAAATACACAAAATAAATGGAAAAAGGCTACCTCTGTATAGTCCTGCACAGCCATCTTCCTTTTGTCCGGCATCCGGAATACGAGGATTTCCTCGAGGAAGACTGGTTTTACGAGGCGATAACCGAGACCTACATCCCGCTCATCAGCGTCTATAGCGGGCTGGTAAGGGACGGCGTGGATTTCCGCATAACGATGTCGATCACGCCGTCGCTCTGCTCGATGCTCGCCGACCCCCTCCTGCAGGACAGGTACTTAAAGCATATCGAATCCCTCATCGAGCTCTCCAATAGAGAAGTGGAACGCACGAAATGGGAGCCCGCCTTCAACAGGCTTGCCCTGATGTACCAGGCGAAATTCATCGAGACGCGGCAGATATTCGCCGATAAATACCACAAGAACATCCTGGCAGCGTTCAAGGAATTCCAGGATATGGGCAAGCTCGAGATCATAACC
>JAQTVK010000127.1 GCA_028706795.1 Candidatus Omnitrophota bacterium
GGGCATAAAAACCTACGACGGCCTGAAATTCATCTTTGACGACGAGAGCTGGCTCCTGATAAGGCCTTCGGGCACCGAACCGATCCTCAGGGTCTACAGCGAGGCCCATACCGACAAGGAAGCCAAGGACCTCATCGCCATAGTCGACAGGATGTCCAAGACGATCAAATAATGGATAAGTCGTTAATCCGCAATTTCTGCATCATCGCGCATATAGACCACGGGAAATCGACCTTAGCCGACAGGCTGCTCCTGAAGACCGGGGCTATTTCCCAGAGGGAATTCCACGACCAGATGCTCGACGGGATGGACCTTGAGAGGGAACGCGGCATCACCATCAAGGCCAAAGCGGTAAGGTTAAGGCATGAGTCCGGCGGCAAGGAATACGTCCTCAACCTCATCGATACACCCGGCCACGTCGATTTCACTTATGAGGTCTCAAAGGCGCTTGCCGCATGTGAAGGCGTCCTGCTTGTCGTCGACGCGGCGCAGGGTGTCGAGGCCCAGACAGTCGCCAACCTCTATCTCGCGAGGGAGCACAACCTCGTCATAATCCCCGTAATAAACAAGATAGACCTGCCGAGCGCCGAACCCGAGAGGGTCCGGCAACAGCTCCGGGAGACGCTCCATTTGACGGATATAGAGCCGATATTGGCCAGCGCCAAATCGGGGATAGGCGTCGACGAGATAATGCAGGCGATCGTCGACAAGATACCGGCCCCAAAGGGCGAAAAGGAAAATCCCCTCCAGGCGCTTATAATCGACTCGGCGTTCGATACCTTCAAGGGCGTCGTCGTCTATATAAGGCTCAAGAACGGGACGATCAGGAAGGGAATGAAGATAAAGATGATGGGTACCGGCCGCGTCTACGACATAGAAGAAGTCGGAGTATTTAAACCGGCGCCTGTCGCAATAGATGGGCTCTCGTGCGGAGAGGTCGGCTATATTACCTGTAATATCAAGAATCCAAAGGAGGTCCACGTCGGGGATACGGTCACCGATTTCAGGAGGCCGGCGGCCGACGCGCTCCCCGGTTATAAGAAGGTGAGGCCGCTGGTATTCTGCGGCCTCTATCCGGTAAACGCCAAGGATTTCCCGTTCCTCAGGGACGCGCTGGAAAAGATGGAGTTAAGCGATGCTTCCTTTATATACGAAGTCGAGTCTTCCGTATCTTTCGGGTTCGGGTTCCGCTGCGGTTTCCTCGGGCTCCTGCACATGGAGATCATCCAGGAACGCCTCGAAAGGGAATATAACCTGAACCTTATCGCGACCACGCCGAGCGTCGTATATAAGATCATCAAAAGGAACGGCGAGACGGTCGAGATAGAGAACCCGAGCAAGCTTCCTCCTCCGCAGGAGATAGAAGAGATAGAGGAGCCTTTCATAAGGGCATTCGTCATATCGCCGGCGGATTCGCTCGGGAACGTGATGCAGCTATGCCAGGAGAGAAGGGGGATATACAAGTCGACCGAATATCTCGATCCGACAAGGGCGATGCTTATCTACGAATTCCCTTTATCCGAGATTATTGTGGATTTTTATGATAAAATAAAATCAATGACGAGGGGCTACGGCTCGCTCGATTATGAGTTCAAGGAATATATAGCGAGCGACCTCGTGAAGCTCGATATATTAATTAACGGCAAGCCCTGCGATGCGCTATCGTTCATCGTCCATAAGGACAACGCGTTTACGAAGGGCAACCAGCTCGTTTCCAAGCTAAAGGAGCTTATCCCGAGGCAGTTATTCGAGGTAGCTCTCCAGGCAGCGATAGGAAGTAAGATAATCGCCAGGGAGACGGTCAGGCCGGTGGGCAAGAACGTCACCGCCAAGTGCTACGGCGGAGACATAACCAGGAAGCGCAAGCTCTGGGAGAAGCAAAAAGAAGGCAAAAAACGCATGAAGCAGTTCGGAAAGGTCGAGATACCGCAGGAAGCCTTCATGGCGGTACTTAAACTCTAAAGGGAGTAAAATGGCGGATAAAGAAAAAGCCCAAAAAAAGAAATCCTGGGTCAGGGAGACTATCGAGATAGTCGTCGTCGCTTTTCTCCTGGCGTTCGTGATCAAGGTCTTCATATTCGAGTTCTACAAGATCCCGTCCGGCTCGATGGTGCCGACGCTTTTGGTCGGCGACAGGATCGTCGTAGTGAAATTCATTTACGGGCCCCGCCTTCCGTTCATAAATTTCCGCCTCCCGGGATTCAGGGAGCCGAAGACCGGCGACATCGTGGTCTTTAAGGCGCCGCCGCCGAACCCGGAGGTGTCGTTCATAAAGAGGTTCATCGCCGGGCCGGGCGATACCGTCGAGATCAAGGACGGGAAGCTTATCATCAACGGCAAGGAGGTAAACGACCCCGCCGCGTTCAGGCGCATCTATTATTATAACAGGGGCGATTACTGGCAGGGGGATAAACCCATCACCGTGCCGAAGGATTCTTACCTTGTCCTGGGAGATAATTCCGCCAACAGTAAAGACAGCAGGTATTGGGGTTTCGTGCCGAAAAGCGGCCTTATAGGAAAGGCGGTCTTCGTCCTGATGCCGTTCAACAGGATGCAGATCATAACCGACAAATAGGAGATGAACATCGCTAACAAGATAACGATACTTAGGATACTCTTGACGCCGGTATTCTTTGGCCTCGTCCTCTATTATAAGCCGGAACAGGACCATTTGAGATTCATCGCGCTCACGGTATTCGTAATAGCCGTGATTACAGACGCGATGGACGGCTTCCTGGCGCGCGTCCTCAAGCAGAAAACTCCCCTCGGCACGATAATGGACCCGATAGCCGACAAGTTCCTGCTCATAACGTCATTTATCGCGCTTACGGTCTGGAGCGGGAGCGTAAAACTGCCGCTTTGGGTCCCTATAACCGTAGTCAGCCGGGATATAATAATAGTCATAGGCGTCGTCGTAATATTCCTGACCAACGGCGACATCAAGATAGCGCCCAGCGCGCTGGGGAAACTTACCACTTTCTTCCAGATGATGGCGATAATCAGCGTCCTTTTGCTCTACAAGTATTCCGAATATATATGGTACCTCGCGGTGATATTCACCCTGGCGTCCGGCATCGGTTACGTATTGCGCGGGGCAAAACTCCTGAACGGGACGTACGGGAAAAAATAATATGCTTATCGCTGCCTCCTTTATACTCAGTTATATTATAGGCTCGATCCCGACGAGTTTTCTTGTCGCGAAATATTTAAAAGGGATCGATATTCGCGAGCACGGCAGCGGCAACGTCGGGGCGACGAATACTGCCAGGGTCGTAGGAAAACTTCCGGGCCTTTTGGTCCTCGTCATCGATATCCTGAAGGGATGGGTCTGTGTCGCCCTCGTCGCGAAGATGTTCATCCGCCTGGGCGTGACGGCCTTCGAGCCGGATACATACGCGCTGATGCTCGGCTGCAT
>JAQTVK010000128.1 GCA_028706795.1 Candidatus Omnitrophota bacterium
GTTACGCGGTATTAGCCACTTATCCCCCTAACGTGAAATACGTCGATAAGTTCAGGGCGCTTCAGGAAGAAGCAAGAAACGGGAAGCGAGGGCTTTGGGGTATCAAGTCGGGGCGTGGCTCAGTTTGGTAGAGCGCTTCGTTCGGGACGAAGAGGTCGACAGTTCAAGTCTGTCCGCCCCGACCATCTTTTTAGGTATCCGGTGATATGTCGGAAAAACGAGTCCATGTATTTTACTCTGGCCGGGTCCAGGGGGTAGGGTTCAGGTTCACCGCCGAGGCGATCGCCGGGAGACTCAAATTAGGCGGCTGGGTAAGTAACCTCAGGGACGGAAGGGTCGAAGTCGTCGCAGAGGGGGAAGAATCGGCGCTGAAGAGCTTCCTTAGCGGTATCAGCGAAGAAATGTCGCATTATATCGCGGATACAGAAATATCCTGGGAAGAGCCTGCCGGCGAATTCAGGAAGTTCGGTGTAAAGTTTTCGGAGTAAAAGGATCATAATATGAAGAACGAAGTCAGGGAACAGATCGAGAGACTTCGCGAGGAGATCCGGCGCTACGACCGCCTTTATTACGTCGAGAACAATCCCAAGATCTCCGACCAGGAATATGACGCCCTCCTCAAGAAACTGGAGAAACTCGAGAGAGAGAACCCCTCATCAATAACCCCCGATTCCCCGACGCAGCGCGTTGCCGGTGAACCGGTAGGCGGTTTCGCCGTCGTAGAGCACAAAGCCAAGATGCTCAGCATGGATAACACTTATAACCATGACGAGTTGCGCGAGTTCGATGCCCGGGTCAGGAAGAACCTCGGCGGGGAACATTACGGGTATGCCGTAGAGTTGAAGATAGACGGGGTCTCTGTTGCCCTGACTTATGAGAACGGCAAGTTTGTCCGCGGCGCGACGCGCGGCGACGGCCTTAAAGGCGATGATATCACGGTGAACCTGAAGACGATCAGGTCCATCCCGCTGGTATTGGAGCCGCAAAAAGGGATAGAAATCCCAAGATCCATGGAAGTCCGCGGCGAAGTATATATGAAGCACAAGAGTTTTGAGAAAATAAACAAGGATAAGGAAAAGGCAGGGGAAGAGCTTTTCGCGAACCCGCGCAACGCGGCGGCCGGCTCGCTCAAGCTCCTCGACCCCAGGACCGTCGCGAAACGCGGCCTCGATATATTCATGCACAGTTTCGGATACGCGGAAGGCGCGCATTTCAATTCGCAGTACGAACTCCTGGATAAATTAAAAACGCTTGGTTTCAGGGTCAACCCTAATTATAAAAAATGCGCCGATATCGGCGAGGCGCTTGAATTCTGCGACATCTGGCAGGAGAAACGCGGGGAGCTGGAATACGATATCGACGGGATGGTCGTCAAGGTCAACTCTTTTGCCCAGCAGAAGAAGCTCGGCGAGACGAGCAAGTCGCCGAGATGGATGATCGCCTATAAATATCCCGCTGAACGGGTCGAGACAAAATTGCTTGATATAAAGGTCCAGGTCGGCAGGACCGGCGCGCTTACCCCGGTTGCGGTGCTGAAACCCGTCTTTGTCGCCGGCACTACCGTCACGCATGCCTCGCTCCATAACCAGGACGAGATAGAGCGGAAAGACGTGAGGATAGGCGATACAGTGATAATAGAGAAGGCGGGAGAGATAATACCCCAGGTAGTCGAGGCCGTGAAGTCGCGGCGGACAGGGAAAGAGAAGAAGTTCGAGATACCGAAGAAGTGCCCGGCATGCGGAGCGCCGACGAAACGCAAAGAAGGGGAAGTGGCGTTCCGGTGCGAGAACGTCTTCTGCCCGGCACAGCTCAAGGAGAGCCTTATACATTTCGCTTCACGCGGGGCGATGGACATAGAAGGCCTTGGCGAGGCGATGGTCGACCAGTTGGTAGATAAGAAACTTGTGAAGGATTACAGTGATATTTATTACCTTAAATTCGATCAGCTGCGTGCGCTCGAGAGGATGGGGGATAAATCGGCGCGGAACCTTGTGGACGCCATAGAGAAGAGCAAAAGCAACCGGCTTAACCGGTTGATCTTCGCGCTTGGGATAAGGCATGTGGGCGAGCATATAGCCGATGTCCTCGCGAAAAGGTTCCATTCGATGGATAAATTATCACGGCAGGCCCTCGCGGACCTGACCGGGGTCCAGGAGATAGGCCCTGTGGTTGCGGAATCTATCCGTGACTTCTTCGGGAACCCGACCTCCAAAAAGGTCATGGAGAGGCTGGCAAAGGCCGGAATAAAAATGGAAGAAGAAGCATCTTCCGGCTCCTCGTCAAAACTTGCGGGAATATCGTTCGTTTTTACAGGCGAGCTTAAGGGCCGTTCAAGGACAGACGCCGAACAGATTGTCCGGGACCTCGGCGGGGCCGCTTCATCGACCGTCGGCAAGAAAACGGATTTCGTCGTGGCAGGGGAGAACCCGGGCTCGAAATACGAAAAAGCAAAGAAACTCGGCGTGAAGATAATCGACGAGAAAGAGTTCGAAAAAATAATAAAGGAGAAGAATGAGAATCGCCTATAAAAAGGCCGTCCTGATCTTAGCGGTTGCGGTGGCAGCCATGAATATGTCGGGCTGCGAAACGCTTAAAAAGAAATTCGTGAGAAAACAGAGCCCCAAGAAGGTTACTCCGGTCCTGTTTCCGCAGGATTACAAGGGGATCTATCCCAACGCCGTTTTATACAGCAACCATTTTAATTACTGGCGCTCGTGGACCGAGGACCTGATGGATTGCCTCGATACCCAGGGCAGCAACAAACGCGAGAGGCTTGCCGCCGCGAGGGCAGTGGAAGACCTCCAGAGGATGCAGGACCTTCTAACCGCTGAAAAGAAAGAAGAGCTCACGAAGTATATAAAGTTCTATAAGGGAGTACAGAAGAAGATGGATTTCGGCCAGCCCAGCAAAATGGAGGCTTCAAGCATAAGGAGTGACCTTGAGAGCCGCAGGCGGGTGATAATGAGGAAATTTGAGCCTTCAGAGGTAAAGGCGTTCATCCTGAAGGAAGAGGAACCAATTAAACCGATCCAGACTACGGAGCAGACGCTGCCTAAAAAATGAAATACATATTAAAAGGTTTGCCTGTCGGGCCCATCGCGGCCAATTGTTATATTTTCGGCTGCGCAAACACTAAAGAGGCGGTGATAATAGACCCGGGCGCGGAGGACGGTAAGATAAAAGCGCTGGTAGCCGAACTGGGGCTGTCGCCGAAGTGCGTCATAAACACACACTGCCATGCGGACCATATCGGCGCGAACGCGAAGATGGGGCTTCCCATATTCATACATGCCTCAGACGCGTTGTGCCTGACAGACCCGGTACATAATCTTTCGGGGATGGTCGGGATGACGGTTGATTCCCCGCAGGCGAGCAGGCTCCTTGATGACGGCGATACTATACAGATGG
>JAQTVK010000129.1 GCA_028706795.1 Candidatus Omnitrophota bacterium
GAAGGTATCGCCGGCGCCGGTCGGGTCGAACGGGTCTTCAAGGATATACGCGGGATAGGAAAAGATGAAATCTTTTGAGATACAAAGAACGCCGTGTTCGCCTTTTTTTATTATAGCAATTTTCGGGCCGCATGAAAATATATATCTTGCGGCCTTGAGGAGGTTGAGTTCACCGGAAAATTCTCGCGCTTCCTTGTCGTTGGCGAAAAATATATGGACGTGCTTCAGGAGTTTTTTAAGCTCCTTCGGCTTGTTCTCTATCCAGTAGTTCATCGTATCGCAGGCGATAAGGCGCGGGTCGTCGACCTGTTTCAGGACATCCAGTTGTAACGAAGGGTCGATATTCGCCAGGAAGACATTACTGGAGTCCCGGTATTCCGAGGGGATCTCCGGCTTGAAATCCGCGAAGACGTTAAGGTGGGTATAGATCGTGTGGGCGGTGTTGAGGTCGAACCCGTATTCGCCTTTCCACCGGAAGGTCTTTCCCCCGTCGATCTTGAGTCCCGTGACATCTACGCCTCTTTTTTCCAGCAATTGGATATATTTTTTCGGGAAATCCGCGCCTACTACGCCGACAAGGCGTGCTGAATTAAAGAATGTCGCCGCGCAGGAAAAGTATACGGCCGAACCTCCGAGCGCTTCATCCACCTTACCGAACGGGGTCTTTATCGAATCCAAGGCTATTGAACCTACGACCAAAAGTGACATTATCCCAGGTATTCCTCCGATATTTTCATTGAACAATACTGCCCGCACATCGTGCAGACGTCTTTTGCGGCGGGCTTGGAACGGTTCCTGTATTCCTTCGCGCGAGCCGGGTCGATGGCCAGTGCGAATTGCCTCTTCCAATCCCTCTTCTTGCGGGCGGCAGATATGGCGATATCCCAATCGAGCGCGCCCTTTACCCCCTTGGCTATATCCGCCGCGTGCGCGGCTATCCGGGCGGAGATCACGCCCGTCTTCACGTCATCGACCGAAGGCAGGCCGAGATGCTCGGAAGGCGTGACATAGCAGATGAAATCTGCTCCGTGGGCAGCCGCAAGCGCGCCGCCTATCGCCGATGTTATGTGGTCGTAGCCCGGCGCTATATCAGTCACTAGCGGGCCGAGGACATAAAACGGCGCTCCGTGGCAAAGATCTTTTTCCAACAGTATATTGGCCTCTATCTGGTTTATCGGGACATGTCCGGGCCCTTCTATCATTACCTGGACGCCTGCCCGTTTAGCCCTTTCGGAAAGCTCGCCCAGGGTCATTAACTCCTGTATCTGCGCCCTATCGCTGGCGTCGGCAAGGCATCCCGGCCTCATTCCGTCACCCAAGCTTAAAGTGACGTCGTATCTGCGCGCGATCTCCAGGACCCTGTCAAATTCCTCATAAAAGGGATTTTCGCGGCGGTTATGCACCATCCATTCGACCATTATGGCGCCGCCCCTGCTGACGACCCCTATCACCCTGCCCTGCCTCTTAAGGCAATCTACCGCTTTTCTCGTAACGCCGCAATGGATAGTAAAAAAATCCACGCCTTCTTTCGCCTGTCCCTCGAGGACAGCGAACATCTCATCCGACGTTATGGAAGGAATCGGTCTCTTCCTGCGGTCCGCGGCGACGGCCGCTTCATAAATAGGGACGGTTCCTACGGGCACAGGAGATGCCCTGAGTATCGCCTTCCTGATAGCGTGCAGGTCTCCGGCGGTCGAGAGGTCCATTACCGCATCCGCGCCGTTATCGACCGCGGCCCTAAGCTTCTTCAGCTCAACCGATATTCCCGAAGAACCCTGGGATGTCCCGATGTTGGCGTTTATCTTGGTCTTTAACCCTTCGCCGATACCGCAAACCCCGGCCTTCTTCCTGAGGATGTTGGAAGGTATAACGATCCTGCCCGACGCTATCTTCCTGACGAGAAATTTAAGATCGAGGCCTTCCGCTTTCGCGACCAGCCTCATCTCGGGCGTAATCTTGCCTCTTTTTGCGGACTCTAATTGGGTCATCTTTTGGTGAGTTTATCCTTCAATCTTTTTGCCGCTTCCCTGATATCTTCCGCACCGCATACCGCCCTTACTACGGCGACCCTTGAAGCGCCGGCGACTATCACCTCGTCGATATTCGACTCGTCGATACCGCCGATAGCGACAAAAGGGAGGCCTTTGATATCATTTACTTTTTTTATCAGGGCGAGCCCGACCGCTTTATATCCGGGCTTGGTAGGCGTCGAAAATACCGGCCCCACTCCTATATAATCCGCGCCGCTATTTTGCGCCGCGAGCGCCTGTTCGAACGAATGCGTCGAAAGGCCTATTATCTTACCCTTTCCTAATATGGAGCGGGCGCCGATGACCGGCATATCTTCCTGGCCGAGATGTACGCCGTCGGCATCAATGGCTAACGCGATATCCGGGCTGTCGTTAACGATGAATACGGCCTCGTCTTTTCCTATTGCCTCACGCATCGCGCGGCCGGCCTCGACTACGTCAGCGGCGTCGGATCCCTTGTCGCGGAGCTGTATCACGTCCGCGCCTCCGGCTATCGCTTCTTTCGCCGCATAAACCAGGTCGCGGCCCTTGACCGCCTTCTTATCTATGATCACGTAAAGCCTGAAATCGCGCAAAGTCAAAACCTCGAGACAAGACTCTTCTCGGCGTTATACGCCTTGAACCTGAGCCTCTTGAACCTGTCGGCTATCTTTCCGTCGATGAGCTTTGAGAATTCTTCCAGGACGCGGAGGGACTCCTTGACCCGCTCCATATTGGCTATCGAGATCTCCTTCCACCCTCTTCTCTTCCTCTCGATCGCCTGCCTGCCCCGGCCGACATCGCCTTCGGGATCGCGCGCCGATATTATTCCGCGCAGTTTGGCAGGATAGAGTTTGATACAGCCTGAAATACCGTGGCGCAGGCACTTGAGTTCCCTCGTGAGGGATGCGTCGTCAAGCACAAATCTCGCGATCTCCTCGCAAACCCTTAAGCCTTCCCTCGACCTGTTGAGGTTCGCGTCAATTATCCTGTACAGCTTCTCTTTCATTAAGATCTTCTTGCGCTGCGGATATCCGCAGTTTTTGATATCCTGCGGATAAGCCCGGTGGTAGACCTGCCCTTGACCAGCGGTATAGCGACGACCTTGCCGCCGTAGGACTTCACGAGGTCGGCGCCGACGATCTTACCGACCCTCCAGTCAGCGCCTTTAACGAGCACATGCGGCCTTACCGCCTTTATAAGTTTCAGGGGCGTGGTGTCGCCGAATATTACCACATGGTCCACAAACCCGAGGGAAGCCACGACCGCTGCCCTGTCTTTCTGAGGGACTATGGGGCGCGATGGGCCTTTTATCTTTCTTATCGAACGATCGTTGTTGAGCCC
>JAQTVK010000130.1 GCA_028706795.1 Candidatus Omnitrophota bacterium
CCTCGAAGGGAGCCACACTCTCATTTTTGATATCGACGCCGGAGACGGGCGTCGACTCGATCTTCCTCACATACGCGCTTCTTGACCCCTTGATGACGATATACCGGCCTTTCGCGGCGCTTATTACCGCCCTGACAGCCGGCATATCGGAAAACCTGTTCGGGAAGAAAGAAAAACCCATTGCGCCGCCGAAGGAAGAAAAATGCGTATTCTGCGAGGAGAAAGGGCACGAACACGCGCACGCGCATTCCTTCTTCAGCAAATTCGCGCACTCGATGGAATATGCCTTCGTGGACCTGCTCGGGGATATAGCCATCTGGCTCACCCTGGGCATAATAGCCGGAGGCGTGATATCGTACTTTGTGCCGGCGAGCCTGGTCGAGAATTACCTCGGCTACGACTTGCGCGCGATGTTCATAATGCTTTTGATCGGCATCCCTTTGTATATCTGCGCGTCGGCCTCGACGCCTATCGCGGCGGCGCTGATCGCGAAGGGGATGAGCCCGGGAGTGGCGCTCGTATTCCTGCTCGCAGGGCCGGCGACGAATACCGCGGGGATAATCACGCTCGCCAAATTTTTAGGGAAGAGGACGGTCGTTATCTATCTTTTGGCAATATCGGCATGCGCGATCGGCATGGGGCTCCTCTTGAATTATATCTATACAGCTTTCCATATCGACATAATGACCGTTCTCGGCAAGGGCTCCCA
The DNA here is from genome assembly GCA_028706795.1 of Candidatus Omnitrophota bacterium. Lineage (GTDB taxonomy): Bacteria > Omnitrophota > Gorgyraeia > Pluralincolimonadales > Pluralincolimonadaceae > Pluralincolimonas. Next base: position 710 of record JAQTVK010000130.1, read on the forward strand.
TATGCATCTCGCGCAGGACGCGGGCCTTGTCGCAGGGCCACTGCTCATCATCCTCATGATAAACGCGAGACGCAAAAAAATGTCCTGCCCGGCATGAATTATGGTGACAGCTCACTTAATTATCGGGCGGACAGGGAATTAAGTGTACTGTCACTATAATTATTTGTATAATATAAGGGAAGGAGGAGAGAGATGAAGAAGATACTGGTAATGTTGGTGGTTTTGTGTTTCGCGGCAAGCGCGTCCGCGGCATGGTGGAGCAGGTCGGAAACGAATAAGACGGAGAATAAGCAACCGGCGGAAAGCACTAAAACGACCGAAAAGAATACGGCGAAGCAGGCCAGCACCGGGCCGGTGATCGTTAGCGGCAAAGTAACCTCGACCAACCCGCCGCAGAATGAAATAGTTATCCTGGACAGCAAGCTGAAATACAACAGGGTCTTTACCGTAGATCCCGATGTCTATAAGACGGTAAATGTCGGCGATATGGTCGAAGCCAATGTCAGGGCCAACTCAAAAATTATCGAAACCATAAAGGTCACGGAAGCCGCAAAAAAAGCGGAAACAAAGCCCGTACAACCCGCACCAAAAGGCAAAAAGAGATAAAGGACGCGTCTCGCCGCGATAATGAAGAATTTTATCAAAAATCTTAAAGTAAACGACACTATCGAGACCGTCTTCTTCCTCAAGAAGAAAGAGCTCGCGCTCACGCAGGGCGGAAAACCGTTCCTTAAATTGACGCTCTCGGACAAATCCGGCCGGATGGAAGCGAAGATATGGGAAAACGCCGAGGCCGCCGACGAGATGGTCGCGACAGGCGAAGCGGTGTTCGTCCAGGGCCGCGTAGATTCGTTCAAGGGCGACCTGCAGATACGCGTCGACCAGATACGGCTCGCCGACCCGAAGGAATATAAATTCGAGGACCTCGTCCGCTCGGTCGAGAAGGCCGACGAAATATTCAAGAACATCAAAGAGATGCTCGACGGGATCTCGGATAAATGGCTCGCGTCGCTGGCGAAGGAATTCCTCGCCGACGATGAGCTCATGGCGAAATTCAGGAAGTCGCCCGGAGCGCAGAATTGGCACAACGCCTACATCGGCGGGCTGATGGAGCACACATACGAGGTAATGCATATCAGCGGCGTCGTTTGCGACCTTTATCCCGAGGCGGACCGCGACATCGTGATGATCGGCGCGTTCGCCCACGACATCGGAAAGACGGTCGAGCTCGACATCAACACCTTCGAATATACGATAGACGGCGGGCTGATCGGCCACCTGACGCTCGGTTACGAGATGGTTTCCGAGAAGATAAAAGATATCAAGGGCTTCCCGAAGGAACTCGCCCTGCGCCTCAAACATATCATCCTAAGCCACCACGGCGAATACGAACAGCAGTCGCCGATACTGCCGAAGACGCTCGAGGCGACGATCATCTACCAAGCCGACGAACTCGTCTCGCAGGCGAACGCGGTCAAGGAGATCATCTCCCAGCAGTCCGGCGGCGACAAAACCTGGTCCTCGTTCGTCAGTCTCAAGAGCCGCAAATACCTTTTGAAGAAATAATTATGGTGACAGCTCACTTAATTATCCGCTTAATCATCAGGAGGGGAAATGTATCACGTAGACGTATTTTGCAAGGAAGATAACGTTTTTGACGTCAAATCGGGCATGGCGGGCATTACGATAGACCTGAGCGAGAAGAACCTCTCTCCGCTGCACGCGCTCCTGGGGGCCTTCGGCTCGTGTGTAGGCATTTATGTCAGGAAGTACGCCGACAGCCTGAAGCTCCCCATAAAGGAATTCAGCGTCTGTGTAGAATCCGACCTCGTGAAGGAGAATCCGATGAGTTTCCGCTATATAAGCGTCTCGATAGACCTGAAAGGCGTGAAGCTCGACGATACAAAGAGGGAAGGCCTGATGCGCTTCATAGGGAATTGCCCGGTGGGTAACACGCTGCGCGGCAATCCTGAAATAAACGTCGTCCTGAAATAATTATGGTGACAGCTCACTTAATTATTTCAATAACCTGATCGAAGTCGCTGAGCCGATGTTTTCCGTTATGGCAGTGCCTGTCGCGTTTACGTGGCAGCCTTTCTTTACCGCCTCTAAAGTGACCGGCTTATAATCGATCCCGTAGAACATGGTATCGGGGGTGATCTCGAATAAAACCCTCTCGCCGTTGTCATCGGTGACCGCGATCGTCGGTTTCAGCCCCCTGGACGGATCGGCCGATTTCGCGGAAGTCACCTTACCTGTTATGCTCTGCGTCTTGACCTTCGCCTCTAGCGGCGCGGCGGAAAAAGAAACCACGGCCGCAACCAGCAATACCGCCCACATTATTTTTTTCATTCCGCTCCTTGAATAATTAAGTGAGCTGTCACCATAATTATTCGGTGAGTTTGATGGACTTCGCCAGGCCGACGCCGCCCTCGAGGTTGTCGTATTCTATCTCGACCGGGTCGTTCTGGTTGATGCTGTCGAGGGTTATCGCCTCGCCTATCGGGCCGGAGATGATGGTCGCGTCCGTCACATAAAAAAGCACCGTGACGCCAGACTCATCCACGACTGAAATAGTGGAATCCTCG
>JAQTVK010000131.1 GCA_028706795.1 Candidatus Omnitrophota bacterium
GGCATCGGCGGCGTCCAGATAGTCATGGAGGACGGCACGGTCGTCACGACCGACAAGGACGGTAAATACCATTTCCAGGCCATAATCCCGGGAAGGCACCTTATAAGGATCAACGAGAGGACACTGCCGGACGGCGCCTATTTGACTACGGATAAGGTGGTAGTGGTTGACACGACGCCCGGCCTTTTGTCAAAGGTGAATTTCGGTGTCAACTCAAAGGATAAAGGGCGCAAGGACCTGAAGAAAGAAAATACCCCGGTAAAGATACTCCAGAAAGAGGAGAAGGCAAGGCCCCTCCTTAATGCGGCCATCTATCCGCCCGCCGTCATAAGTTACGCGGGTTACGCCTCCGAAGTCCAGTCCCTTCCCAACGCGTATGAATTCAGGATATTCACCAATTACTCGCTCTTTATCAAGAATTGGAAACTCGAGATATTGGACAGGGATACGAAAGCGCTAGTCAAGGGCTTTAACGGCACGTATCTTACCCTGAACGAGCCGGTCTATTGGGACGGCAAGGACAAAGACGGGAAATGGCTCGACCCGGGCCGCAATTACGTATATCTGCTGTCGGTAATGGACAGGACCGGCCGGGCGGATACGACCAAACCGGAGAAGTTAACGGTCGTAAAATATAAGGCGCAGGCCTTAGAGCCTTCGGGCCAGGAAAAGAAAAATCTGAGATCCGAATGGCTTAAGCAAGAGTGCCTCACCAATAATCTGGATACGCAGAACATAAGGCTCAGCAATAAGGTAGTCACGGTCGAACCGGAAGCCGGCGATACCTCCCGTATCAATATAATGGTAGACGACACGGCCGTCCCGGTCGTGGAACCGGCCGGGGAAGGTAAGGAGTTCGTCCAGGAAGTCATAGTCCCGGAGGGCGAACACAAGGTTACGGTGGAATCCGTCGACGCGGAAGGCAAGAAAGAGGACCAGACGCAATACGTAAAAGATAAAGATAATTACCTCATGTTCGTGGCGATGGGCGACGGCAAGGCCGGCTATACCTTCGATAAAGGCAACATCGAACCGGTCACGCACGATGATAAATTCAGGAAGGGCCTCTGGTCCGAAGGCAAACTTTCATATTACTTGAAGGGGAAGGTGCTCGGCAAGTTCCTTGTCACGTCAAGTTTGGATACCGACAGGAAGAAGAAGGAGCTGTTCAGGAACCTGGATCCCAATAAATATTATCCGGTCTACGGCGACGCATCCAAGGTCAATTATGACGCCACGAATACCCAGGGGATGCTTTATTTCTTGGTCGAGTGGGACAAGTCCAGCGCATTATGGGGCGATTACGTCGTTGATTTCAAGGACACGGAATTCGCCACTTTCAAGAGGACCCTCTACGGCGCAAACGTCAATTATGAAGACGTCTCGACCACCCAATTCGGCGAGCCGAATACAAAGTTAGCAGTTTTTAAAGCTACCGCTAAACAACAGGCCGCCCACAACGAATTCGTGGGGACAGGCGGCTCATTATTCTACTTAAAGAACAAGAACATCACGGAGGGTTCCGAGAAGGTCGCGATAGAAGTCAGGGATAAAGTCACGGGCCTTGTCCTCGCGACCCTGGCCCAGGGAGAGGGATTCGATTACCAGATAGACTACGATAACGGACGGGTCATGTTCTGGGAGCCCGTCTCCCGCATAGCCGAGTCGAGTTCGATAGTCTCAACCGCCCTCTTGAACGGGAACCCGGTCTACGTGACCGTCGATTACGAATATGATACCCTCGATAAATATGATGAGGGGGTCATCGGTGTGCGCGCCGAACAGTCTATAACGGATTACGTCAGGTTGGGCGGCACGTACGTAAAAGAGGACCAGCAGGATAATAACTACGGGCTTACCGGCGTCGACACGACCATCCATTTCGGGGCCAATACCAAGGTTACCGGCGAGTTCGCCCAGAGCAGGTCCCAGGAGTTGGGGAGGTTCATATCGACGGACGGCGGCCTTACATTTACCCCGCTCATTACTGACGAGCTTGCCTTGGGCAGGGCTTACGGGGTGAAGGGCGAATCACGCCTCTTTGATAAATTGGGTGTCAGCGGCTATTATAAGAGGATAGATAAGGATTTCTCGTCTATCTCCACCGCCTCCCAGCAGGGTAAAGAGATGATGGGCGCGGCCGTGACATACGATGTAACGCCTGATACCAGGATAACCGCCAGGCATGATACGCAGGAGCTTTTGGCCGACGGTAACCTCCAGACGCAGCTCCAGGTCGGAGCCAAGAAGACAGAGACGACAACCGCCCAGATCACGCATACGATGGACAAGCTGAAACTCACCGGCGAGTATCGCCACCAGAATACAGGCGAAAAGATAGAAAAGTTCAGGTCTGAGACCAACGAGAACGCGGATACGCTGGCAGCAAGGGCCGACTATAAACTGACCGACAAGACGAATGTCTTCGCGGAACAGCAGGGGAACATAACAGGTACGGCCAATAACCAGAGTACCGCCGGCGTCGAGACCAAACTAAACGATTACGTATCCCTAAGAGGTAAAGAAACGGTAGGCACAAAAGGAAACGCCACCTCAGTCGGCGCCTTCAGCAACATAACCGATAAGTTCAAGCTCTCCGGCGACTACACATTATCCGCTTATAAGACAGGGGACAGGGAGAACACCGCCTCCGCGACCGCTTCGGCCAAGGTGGATGAAAATAGCGAGGTCTATAATACTTATTCGACAAGCAGCTCCGCCTTCGAGGGCAAGAGGGACTCCCATGTTTTCGGCGCCAAGAAGACGATAAATAACGGGCTGGAATTAAGCATGGAGCAACAGGAGGCGAACTCCGCGATCGAAGTGAGCGATACCAATATCTACGGCGTATCGGGGAACGTGAACGACAAGTTAGCCCTGACGGCGAAGTTCGAGAGGGGGATAGTCCAGGATTTTGACGGCACCCGTTACAACCGGAACGCCCCGTCGCTCGGGCTGAGTTATTCCGATAAAGATAAGATCAAAGCCTCACTCAAGGGTGAAGCGCGTTTTGATAATGCGAATGAGGATAAAAGACAATACCTCGTCTATGCCGCGTTCGAGGATAAGCTTACCCGCGACCTTACGTTTTTTGCGAAGGCCAACATATCAAGCAGCGATAACACAAGCTTATCGTCGAAGCTCGCTGCCTACAAGGAATTTACCTTAGGCACTGCCTACAGGCCGGTTGACTTTGACAGGTTGAACCTGTTGGCCCGTTACAATTACCTGCAGAACGACTCGCCTGCCCA
>JAQTVK010000132.1 GCA_028706795.1 Candidatus Omnitrophota bacterium
ATGACGCCCACCCCGCCGATAGCGAGGATAGGCAGCGTTAACGCGTCATCACCTGAGATTATCGCGAAGTTAGGCCCGCAGAGGTAACGTATCTTCGAGATCTGCTCAAGGTTCCCGCTCGATTCCTTCACTCCTACTATATTCTTTATCTGCGCGAGTTTCTGGAACGTCTCCGGCTCGATATTTATCGCGGTGCGCGATTGGATGTTGTAAGGGATGATCGGTATCTTGACCGAATCCGCGACCGCCTTATAATGCATATATAGCCCGCGCTGCGTCGGCTTGTTGTAATAAGGCGACAAGAGCAGGGCCGCATCCGCGCCGGCTTTTTCGGCAAAGCGCGTCAATTCGATCGCCTCAGCCGTGCAATTCGATCCCGTTCCGGCAATAATAGTGATCCTTTTCTTCGCCGCTTCGATGACTACCTCTATCACACGGTTGTGCTCCTCGTGCGTCAAAGTCGCAGACTCTCCGGTCGTCCCGCACGGCACTATGCCCGAGGTCCCATTCTTTATATGGAACTCCACAAGTTCGCGTAATTTTGCCTCGTCAACTTTTCCGTTCTTGAAAGGTGTCACAAGAGCGACTATCGAGCCTTCAAACATCCTTACTCCCTCCTCATTATTTGTAAAGGTACCTGCCTAAAAATACTTCCCGTGCCCCGCCTTCGAGATAGACGTCGGTAAAATCATCACCGCTCCTCTTGAAATATATTTTAAGACTGTCCCCGCCTTTTGTAAGGCAGGTGACCGGGCTCTTGAAATTCTTCACAACCGCGGATATGATCGCGGAGGCCGTGACACCGGTCCCGCAAGCGAGTGTTTCACCCTCGACGCCGCGCTCATATGTGCGCACTTTGATAAGGTTCTTTCCAACGGCCTCAACGAAGTCCGCATTCGTGCCGCGGGGCGCGAAAGCGCTGTGGTAACGCACCTCTTTGCCTGTGGTCTTTACATCCTGGCCCTCAATATGCTCGACGAAGATGACCGTGTGCGGCACACCGGTGTTCACAAAATTCACGTTATACGTGCCGTCGCTTAAAACAAGGTTTATATCCAGTTTCAGGCTGTTGGGGTCCGACATCTTCAGTTTGACTACATCGCCCTTGACTTCGGCTTGGATTATGCCGGCGAGCGTCTCAAAATCCATGCTCTTTCCGGCTATCTTGTTTCCAACGGCGAACAACGCCGCGCAACGCGCCCCGTTACCGCACATCTCGGCTTCGCTGCCGTCGGAATTTATTATGCGCATCCTGAAATCGGCCTTTTTCGACCGCTCGAGCGCGATAAGCCCGTCGCCTCCGGCGCCGTAATTCCTGTCGCAGATCTCCCTGGCGAAGGAGCGCAGTTTCGCGCCGGGTATCACCGCTTTGCGGTTATCCATCACGACAAAATCGTTGCCGCTGGCGACCATCTTGACGAACGCTATGTTTTTCATGGTTAGGATTGGCTCACTTGAGTTCTTTGGGGATATTCTCGCCTTTTACGAGGTCTTCGTATTTTTCCCTCTCGCGGACCACGTAGAACCTGCCGCGCAAGACCATCACTTCTGCGACGCGCGGCCTCGAGTTGTAATTGCTGGACATGGTAAACCCGTAAGCGCCGGCTCCCATTACGGCTATCAATTCGCCGGGCTGGAACTCGGGCAGTCTCCTGTCCCTGGCCAGGACGTCCCCGCTCTCACAGATGGGGCCTACTACGTCGGCCAGTATCTTCCTGCGCGCCGGGCGCCTTATCACGGGAATGATCTCATGATAGGCGTCATAGAGCGACGGCCGGATAAGGTCGTTCATTGCCGCGTCGGATATGATGAAATTCTTCGAGCGCGTCTTCTTGACATACGTGACTTTCGCGACCAGTATGCCGCTGTTACCGGCGATAAACCTGCCCGGCTCAAGTATGAGCCGGACGTTTATCCTGCGGATGAGCGGTATCACGGACTTCGCGAAACGCGCGGCCGTCTGCGGCTTTTCCTTGTTATATATTATGCCTAGGCCGCCGCCTATATTAAGCCAGTCGACCCTCGCCCCTTTCCTTCTTATATTCCCGATCAATGTGCCGGTCTTGTTTATCGCCTTGCGGAACGGCTCGGACTCTGTTATCTGCGAGCCTATGTGTATGTGTATCCCGCGCAGGCGGACATTCGGGTATTTCGAGGCCTTAAGGAACGTCTCCTCGACGCTCCTGAAATCGAGCCCGAACTTGTTCTCGGCTTTCCCTGTCGTGATGAATTTGTGCGTATGCGGATCGATATCCGGGTTGGCGCGCAGGGTGCAGTCTACCACCCTCCCGAGTCTCTTGGCAATCTTGTTTATCTGCGCCAACTCAGGTAAAGATTCGACATTAAAGAATAATATCCCCGCCCTTATCGCATCCTCTATCTCGCGCTCAGTCTTTCCTACGCTCGCGTAGACGATTTTTTTCGGGTCGCATCCGACCTTCAGCGCCTTGTACAGCTCGCCTCCGGATACGACGTCCAAGCCCGCGCCGGCTCGGGCAAGCGCCATGACGACAGCGAGGTTCGAGTTCGCTTTCATCGAGAAGCAGATGAGCGGATTGAGCTCCGCGAAAGCGTCGCGCAGTTTCCTATAATGGTCTATAAGCGTCTTGTGGCTGTAGAGTTAAAAAGGCGTCCCTACGGCGGCCGCTATGCCGTCTATCCCCACATCCTCACAGAAGAGCTCATCGCCCTTATATTTGAATTCGTGCATTATCTTCCTTTTTTCCTTGATGTGACCGACACCTTCGGGTCCAATAATTTAAATACGTCCTTCTCGAACTTCTCCGAAAATTTCTTGAGTTCTTTAAGGGTGAGACCCGATATCCTCTCTTTCTTCTCGAGAGTCGCCGTTACTAATTTGCCGATTATCGAATGCGCCTGCCTTGAATCCAGCCCCTTAGCGGCCAGGTACTCGGCCAGGTCTGTCGCGTAAAGCGACTCGTCCAAAAGCGCCCTGCCGATATTCGCCTTGTTTACTTTCATGCCTTTCATCAGCCTGGCGAATATCGATAACGCTTTCGATATCTTCTCGACCGAATCGAAGAGCGGCTGCTTGTCCCACTGCATATCCCTGTTATACGTGAGCGGCAGGCCCTTCATCATCGTCAGGACCGAGAATAAATTCCCGTATATCCTTCCGGCCATGCCCCTTACCAACTCGAGGAAATCCGGGTTGACCTTCTGCGGCATTATGCTCGAGCCGGTGCAAAACTGCTGGTCTATCTCGACGAAACCGAACTCAGGCGTCGCCC
>JAQTVK010000010.1 GCA_028706795.1 Candidatus Omnitrophota bacterium
AATCGCCCGTCTTTAGCTCACTGGTGAAAATGGTGGGCCCAATAGGACTTGAACCTATGACCCGCTGATTATGAGTCAGCTGCTCTAACCAACTGAGCTATGGGCCCGGTAGATTCACGAAAAGCGAATAACTATGATACTATTTTGATGGGGTTTTAGCAAGCCCAAAATACGGCCTTAAAACGGCGCGACCCTGATCGCCCGGACCGGGCGCGTGGGGCATTTGTTCTGGCATGTCCCGCACCCGACGCAAAGGTTCCCGTCGACAAGCGGCCTTAACACTTCCCTGCCGCCTACGGTCTCCCTCTTTAATTTTATCGCCTTGTCCGCGACCGGGCAATGCTCCTCGCAGACGACGCATTCTTTGTTCTCGGCCCAGGCGATGCATATCGAACGGTCGACCTGTGCCAGCCCCAGTTTAGTGACTCGTTTCTCGTCCGGTGAGACTTTGCGTATAGCCCCGGTCGGGCAGGTCCTGCCGCAGAGCGTGCAATTGTATTCGCAATATCCTATCTCAGGGACGAGCTGGGGCGTCCATACGCCCTCTATACCGGACTGGAATGAGACGGGTTGGAGACCGTTCGTCGGGCAGACCTTCATGCAGTTGCCGCACCTTACGCAGCGGTCTATGAATTCGCTCTCTTCCAGCGCGGCAGGCGGCCTTATCACTTTCCTCTCTCTCTTGGAACGCAGCATATCGAACTTAAAACCCAAAGAAGAGACGGCCAATGACGACAGGAGCAAAAAATCCCGCCTGGTTATCCCCTCTTTACCCGCAGGCCCGGTTACGGCCCCGCCGACATTAATTTTGGCCGGCTTGCCCTGAGCGAAGCCGAAGGGCCATTCGAAGCGGGTGATGTCCGCGGGACAATCGTAGATACAGTCCATGCAAAGGATGCACTCCCCCTTCGAATATCCCGAATCGTCCCTTATGGCGCCCATCCTGCAGGCGCTTTTGCATCTTCTGCAGTCCTTGCATTCCTTGACCGTCCGTCTCAGAACGGCCGCTTTCGCGGTAAGCGCGTATATCGCGCCCAGAGGACAAAGTGACCTGCACCACAGGCGCGGGATAAAAAGCGCCAGCCCGCATATCACGGCGAAATACATAAAAATGGAAAGAGCGTGCGAGAAGAAATAAACGTTTATGCCTAGCACCGACGACTTAAGGGACCTGTAAAGGTCATAGACCGGCCCGCGCATGTTGAGATCTTTGATCAACCACTCGAATGACCTGTCGGCCGCGAACGTGACCGCAGGGATCAGGTTAAGCGAGACGAATCTCGCGAAAATTACGAGCGGATCAAAGACCCAGGCCAGCTGTAAACCTGCGACCGCAAATACCGCTATCAAAAGGAGCAGGATGAATTTCGGTTTCCTGGCCCGGGCATTTGCGGCATCTATCTCCTCCATCCCCTTTTTGCTTCTTTTGCGGAAATGGCCGGCCGCGTCGATCGCCGCTCCCAGCGGACACATCCATCCGCAGAAAAACCTCCCGAATACCAGTGTGAGCGCAAGCATCGCGGCGGCAAATATAAGTCCGGGCAGCAGGACCTTTTCGCTTAAAGAAGTAAATATCATTATTAGGGGGTCGATCTTGAATAACAGCTGGGGGGAGATCGGGCCGTTAAGCGGATGCGTCGTAGACCACAGGACGTAGATAAAAAGAAGGAAAAAAACCGACTGCGATATCCTGCGCAGGACCACCCATCGTCTTATTTTCATGCGAGGCGCGGACCGAGCACTTCTATATCCGCCTTATCCAGGTCCGCGCTCCCGAAATTGCGCCGCACCGCGACTTTTATGTTCTCGATCGAGAGCGGGTCAAATCCGGCTAAACGCGCCGCGTAGGCGTCGGCCAGCGTCGGGTCGGTTGCGACTATCAGGGAATCGAGCCTCTTTACGTCGTTAACGTTCCCGCCGGTCGGGCCGTTCCTGTATAAATACCTGAAGGCATCGATGACCGTGAGGTCGGGGTTGATGAAATCCGTCAGGTCTACTATCTTAACAGCTATATTCTGGTGGATAAGCCCGCGGTTCCCGGTGCAGACGCCCATAAGGTTCTTCATTGAAAGGGTCAATTTCGTCAGGCCGTGATGCTTAAGGATAGGGACATTTATGAATGTATCGCATTCTATAGCGTCCCTCAGGACCGGCCAACCCTCCATCGGGCTCGCGTATTTGAACTTAGCTTTTACGGTGTCCCAATCATCGGGAAAATAAATATTCGCGCCTTTTTCCTTCGCGGCCTTCTGTATGCCGCTGTTCTCGTAGCTGCGCCGCGCGTCGCTGCATGGCACGTCGAATATGTTGACCCTCCTCGCGCCCGCCTTAAAACAGAGGTCGATGAGCGCGGCAACGACAAGGGGATTTGTATTCGCGGCCTGTTCGGGCGTGCGGTCCCATCCGATATTCGGTTTTATGACCACGACACCGTTCTTCTTGACGAACCTCTCCATCCCGCCCATCGCCTCGACCGCCCTGGCGGTCATCCCGTACGGGTCTTCGCCCTTCGCGCATACGAGGTCGTGCTTTCCTTTTATATTCTTCTTCGGACGGCCGTTTGAGGACGAGGCTTCCGCGAAAACGGTCCTCGCCGCGGAAACAAAATTGCCGGCGGCAATGAATGCCAGACCGGCAATTGAGACCTTCAGGAAATTGCGGCGCGTTATATTATCGTTATTAAGCGGTATTCTCCTCACCTAACCCGAGCCCCATCTCTAAGAATGTCTTTAGTTTCTTGGAACGTATGGGATGGCGTAATTTGCGCAGCGCTTTCGCCTCTATCTGCCTGACCCTCTCGCGGGTGACGTTGAATATCGAACCGACCTCTTCAAGGGTGCGCGGGCAGCCGTCTCCTATCCCGAAACGGAGCTTCAACACTTTCTTCTCCCTTTCGGTGAGCGTGGTCAGGACATCCTCGAGCTGTTCCTTCAACATCGAATAAGCGGTCGCGTTAGCCGGCGATATCGCCCTCTTGTCCTCTATGAAATCCCCGAAATGCGTGTCGCCTTCGTCGCCGACGGGCGTCTGAAGCGATATCGGCTCCTGCGCTATCTTTAATATGCCGCGGACCTTCTCAGTCGCCATCCGCATCGAATGCGCGATCTCTTCCGGGAGCGGCTCGCGGCCTGTCTCCTGCACCAGGTTGCGCGAAACGCGGATGAGCTTATTTATCGTCTCGGTCATATGGACCGGGATGCGGATGGTGCGCGCCTGGTCGGCGATCGCGCGGGTTATCGCCTGCCTTATCCACCATGTGGCGTATGTGGAAAATTTATATCCCCTCTCATATTCGAACTTATCGACCGCGCGCATGAGCCCGATATTGCCTTCCTGGATGAGATCGAGGAACGAGAGCCCCCTGTTCGTGTATTTCTTCGCGATCGAGACGACGAGCCTTAAATTGGCCTCGACGAGTTTCTTCTGCGCGCTCTCGAACTGCCTCTCGCGCCTCCTTATATACGCTATGCGGTCCTTTATCCTGAGAAGCGGCTCGCAGAAATCCCTTATTACCTGGCGCTTCCTATCCTTGAGGCCGGATATCTGGCCGCGCGAACCCTTGCTGCTTAACCTTATGACGTCCCTGTCTATCTTCTCTATCTCATACAGGAGGTACTTCATCTTCGCGGCGAGGTCTTCCACGACCGAGGTGGAGAACTTGAACTCCATAAGGAGCGGCACGAGGTTCGTGGTCTTTTTGGCGCCGCGCAGCCTCTTCATCAGCCGCTGGATCTTCTTCACCACCTTCTCGATCTTTTCGGTCGGGTCTATGTCCACGACCTCGTCTATATTGACCTGCCTGGCGAGGATATCGTTGACGAGCCGCAGTATCTCCTTCCTGCAGAAACAGCATTCGAAGACCGACTCCCTGAACCGCATCTCGGCTTCCTTGATCTTCTTGGCGAGCTCCAATTCCTGCTCGCGCGTCAGAAGCGAGATCTGCCCCATCTGTTTGAGGTACATGCGGACGGGGTCTTCCATCTGGGCCATGCGAGGGATCTCTTCCGCCTCGGGTTCCGGCTTATGGGCCTTCTCTTCTTCTTCCTCGAGGCCTTCTTCCTTGAGCTCTTTCTCCTCGTCGGCATCGATTATCTCGATCTTTTCCTTGTCAAGGACGGCAAAGATCTCGTCGATATCCTCGGACGAAGTGACCTCTTCCGGCAACAGGTTGTTGACCTCCTCGAACGTGAGGTGCCCTTTCTCCTTGCCGAGCGCTATAAGCTTCTCGAGGCCTTTTATCCTCTTCCTTATATCGGCTTTCTTCGTTGTCTTCTTCGCGGCCTTCTTCGTTGTCTTCTTCACAGCCTTCATCTCCTTGCGAAATCTTTTTGGCATTTTACCAGGCCGCTGTATTCGGCGACCAGTTGGGTGACGCGTTTCTCGTCGCCCATCATCTGGGCGGCCTTTATCAAATTCTGCAGTTCCGAGAGCCTCGACTTCCCGTTATTGCACCGCATCCACCTTATGCAATCCGAGAGGTTCTTGGCCCTGTCCTTTATGTCATCCGTAAGGCTCGTAGCTTCAGCTATAAGCGCCGTCAGCTCGCTCTCCGCGAGCTTATTTATCAATTGGGCCGGCTTGAAAGATTTACCGTCCCCGTATGAACTGAAAATCTCTTCCGCTATCTTCCGCGTCCCCCCGTCCGTAAAATCCTCGGCCTTCAAGGCCTCCTTGACCTGGGCGATCGTCTCGGGGTCGTCGAGCATCAGCCCTATTATTATCTTCTCGGCCATCGCCGCCTGGGACTTCCCGGCCGACGAAGAGAGTTCCTCGGAAGGCTCGTATTCGCGGTCCGGCCTGACCTTCTTTAACTCTGAAAGCAGGGCGCCTTCGCTCACCTGCAGCCTCTCGCCGAGCCTTTTCACATATTCGGATTTCAGGACCGCGTCGGACACCTTCGCTATCGTCGGAAGCATCTCAGCGCACATCTTAGCCTTATCCGACGATCTCTTCGCGTCGTATCTCGAGGCGAGGACACCCAGCTTGTAATCAAAAAGATCCGCGGCTCCGGCTATCAGGGAATCGAACTCGCCTGCCCCTTTGGCCCTCACGAACGAATCCGGGTCGAAGCCCTTCGGCAGCGTCGCGACCCTGACCTGCATCCCTTCCTGCAGGAATATGTCGAGGCCGCGCAGCGAGGCCGCTTCCCCGGCCGAATCGCCGTCGTAGAGCATGACGACGTTCTTGGTGTATCTTTTTATAAGCCTCGCCTGGAGTTCGGTAAGGCTCGTGCCGAGCGAAGCCGCTATATTCGTTATCCCATTCTGGTAAGGGACCAGGAAATCGAGATAGCCCTCGACTATTATGCAGAAATCCTTTTCTTTTACCGCCTGAAGCGAAAAATTAAAGCCGTAGAGATGCCTGCTCTTTATATATACTTCCGTCTCCGGGGAATTTATGTATTTCGGCAGCGAATTGTCAAGGACCCTCGCCCCGAACGCCACGACCCTGTTCTTGATGTCGAAGATCGGGAATATTATCTTGTTGCGGAACCTGTCGTAATGGCCGCCTCCCTCTCGCGGCATGACCAACCCGGCGCGCTCAAGCAGTTCGACGCTTACCCCTTTGCCTTTCGCGAAATTTATAAGGCCGCTCCAGTCGTCAGGCGCGAATCCCAGCTTGGCTTTAGCGGCAATATCATCGCTTACGCCCCGTTCCTTCAGGTAAGAGGCGGCGCGCCTGCCCGCGTCGGTCCCTGAGAGCATCGACGAATAAAAAGAGGCCGCCAGTTCGTTGAGTTTATATATCTGGAGGGCATATCCGCTCGTCTCGAACTGCGACCGCGTAAAACGCGGTAACTCCACGCCTGTCTTTTCCGCGAGGGCCCTGACCGCCTCGGGGAAGTCGAGATTCTCCATCTTCATCACAAAACCGAAGACGTTGCCTCCTGCTCCGCACCCGAAACAGTGGAATATCTGTTTCGAAGGGCTGACCATGAACGAGGGGGTCTTCTCTTTATGGAAGGGGCAGTTCGCCTTGTAATTCCTTCCCGCGCGCCTGAGCGGGATATAGCTCCCGACTATCTCGACTATATCGGCTTTGCTTTGTATCTCTTCTAAGACCTGTTCCGAAAACGCCATTGCATTAACGGCTTATCCTTTCGAATCCCGCGGTGCCGATGAACTCGATCTTATCCTCTTTCACGACCTTGTCGAAAAGGAGGTTCAAGCCGAGGTTATCGCTCGAGATATGCCCGGCTATTACGATATTCAGGTGGCCCTTCTGGACGTTCTTGAAATGCTCCTCGCCCAGATGCATACAGATTATCGTCCCGACGCCTGCGGCCTCGAGTTTCTCGAACATATCCTTCGGCCCCTCGGTCCCGCCGGTCATGTCTACGAATATCTTTCCCGGCCTGTTCCTCGGCTCGCCGAAGAGTATCCTCGGCCCGGCGTTGCGTTTCGCAGCGTTCCTGTATTCGGGTATCTCCCTCAATATCTCGACCACCTCGCTTAATACCTCGGGCTTCTTGCTGTCAAAGATTTTCTGGAGATAGCTCGTGACGTGGTTATCGGCCGGCGTGTGGATGCACATCATCGGCAGGCCCAGGAGTTTCGCGGCATCGACCGCCCTCGTGTGGTTCCCGCCTAATACGCGGCGCTCGACTTCCTTTATCCTGTCCCTCATGAGCCCCTCGGCTGTATTTATCGGGACTCCGAACTTGTACCAGATATCCGGCTGCATATTCATCACTTCGTAAAAATTTGCCATCGCGCTCCCCTCGGGATGATGCGCGAGCACGAGGTCTATCTTTTTGCCCTTTTCATTCAACCTATCGGCAAGCAATACCTCGGCCGTTTCCATATCCACTCCGACGAGCGCTTTCTTGATCTCCGCCGAGCCCTCGCCGTTCAGTATGCGCGTGTCAGCATAGGGATTGGTAAGCCTTTCCTTATCGAAAAACTCCCTGTCCTTCTCCTTAAGCGCCTCATATTCTCTCTTGACCCTGGCGAGCGCCTTCGCGATCGCTTCCTTGCCGCGCGGGTCGGCGGCCATCCCTTCCGTTACAGCGAAATCATATAGTTTAGATAATTTCAATTTATCCTCCTGTGGTCTTATCGAAAAATGGGGTTTCCCGCTCCGCCTATGGAAGCGCTTTTACTATTTCCGGGGAAGTCCTCGCTACGACCTGATATACGTTGGGCGCTATCTTAGCTACGTAGGGGCCTGTCAGGGAGCGTTCCTCGACCGATTTTACCAGGTAATCTACCCGGATGATCCCGAAGAGCATGAACAAAAGGCTCAACAGTACCGCGCCGCGGAACAGGCCCACTATGAACCCGCCCCACTTACTTATCTGGTCGCTGAAAGTCAGCTTAACTATCTTGGTCAAGCCCAGGGCTACTAATTTCAAACTTAACATAGACAGTAAAATTAGTATTAAAAAAGTGGCTCCGTCTACATATTCCTGCGGGAGGGATATGGTAGAATTAATGCGGCTTCCGATCAAGGAATAGAACTTAATCGAAAAGAAGAGACCCGTCAGGACGCCTATTATCCTGAAGATCTCTTCGGAAAGTCCGTTGCGCGCTCCAATATAACTCGTTCTAAATAAAAGGATTACGATCAGGGCATCGACCCAATTAATCCGCTGGAAAACTTCTGGCAAGATAATTCTCCTGATATTTGTAACCAAGTATACCACATAGGGTTAGAATTGTCAAGGCGGGTAAAATCGCTTTAATTTCTTTGATTACGGCATATTCGAGAGGACATAAACAAGGACGTTTACTCCTATCTTGAAGGAATTTTCTATACCTTCTTCTCCGGCACCTTCTCCGGAACCGACACCGGGGCCTTGATTAGAAAGCTTTCCGAAATTATGACTTGCGGTTGGGATGTATTTTGTCCCGGGCCATCTGGGTCCTTCTGCTTCTGTCCAGCCATCGCAAACGTCGCCGGTCGCCAGATAATAAACGACCATTCTGTCGCCGTAATAAATCGCGTATCCTACCGGCGGTAAATTTTTATATAAACCGTCAGGGAGCCTATCGCCTTTAAAATCATAAAAAATATGATATATCGGGTGGCTCATCGGGACTTTTTGAAATTCGGAACCGGGGAAGATCTTTTTCATCTCTTTGTAAAGCGATTCTTCGAAAGCTCCCCCTGTCGCATTATCATTGACGATGAACAAAAAGCCGCCGCGCTTAAGATACTCCCGGATGGTATCCGCATCGTCCTGTGTAAAACTAAAACTCTGATGACCATTCATATATATCAACGGGTATTGAAATATCTTTCCCTTATCCCCAAAATTGATGGGCTGCTGGTCGATGGAAACTTTGACTTTCGTCCTCCTGCCGAACTCGTTCATTAAGTTCGGGAGCGTCGAAGGGTCGTTATCCCAATCGGAGAAGGTAGAGATGGGAATGGTGACAGTACCTTTTATCGAACCGCCGCTCCCGGTTATCCGGGCCTTTGAGGTAAAATCGAGCGTCGCGCGGGACGGTTTTCCGGACATTACCTCTTTGCGCTCTCCCGTCTTCATTTCCCCGGGCACCAATTCAGGGGGTTTGGCAATAGCCGGAGCCGGAAGTTCAAGAGGCCTATCGACCGAGAGGGCTTTTTGTTCCGGCGTGGTTATCTCCTTCGTCGGCGAAGTAGCCGCCTCCTGCGGCAGTTTTACTTCCGGCTTGAACTTAGCCCGCTGAAAATTAACATCTTTCGAAGACAATATTTTTCCTTCAAAGAACGCCTGTCTTACCTGGGGCTTCATTATCAGGATATTCCCTACGATCAGCAATATCACTATATGTACACATAACGCCAACACATAACTTCTGGATTTTTTTATCTCTTTAAGCATTAGCATTCCTCGCTTTGCTCTTTATTATTTGTTGCCGATCCTTAAAATTGTCTCTTCGGGAACAAGAAAAGATACCGACTTGATCTTCGCCGCGGCGCAGGCGTTTAAAACGTCTACTACCCTTTCATGCGGAACATCCGGGTCGGCGAATATTATGACCGGCTGTGTTTCGAATATCTTGGTCAGGTCGATCAGCATCGCCACCAATTCGGGAAGGTCCTTTGATCCCGGGCTGCCGTATAGTTTCTCATTCACCATCACGCTGCCGTCCGACAGGACATTTACTACTACATCTTCCCCGATCTTTGCCTGTGTCTTGCTCGACACCGCCGGCAGATCTATGTTCAACTGGGCCTCGGGTGCGTTAAAACTGGAGGCGGACATGAAGAATATCAACAGTAAGAATACGCAGTCGATCATAGGGGCCATCTGGAACCCCGGTTCTTCGTTGCCGCCCTTAAAAAATCTCATTTTTCCGCCTCATTTTTTCGGCTCTTCCTGAAATGTAGCGAACGATATATCCCAGATCCCGGCCGCGGCGCAAGCGCTTAAAACATCGAGGACCCTGCCGTGCGGGACAGTTTTATCCGCCCTTATTACGATCGTTTGTTTTATTCCGGTTCCGGACAATACTTTCGCGAGTTGTTCAGGCTCGTATATATTCTGGTTCATGACTATCGCCCCGTCGCTTTTTATGTTTATGGAAAGTTTCGGAGTAGCGTCTTCGACGGCCCGGGATTGGTCCGCAACTGGCAAATTTATCCCTTCTACCGATTCCAATTGGTGGAAAGTGGATACAGACATGAAGAATATAAGCAACAGGAATACGCAGTCGATCATAGGGGCCATCTGGAACCCCGGTTCTTCGATTTTCTGCTTAAGGAATCTCATTTCCTTATCCCTTTGATTTTCCGGCAAGCATAAGCGCTATCTCGCCGGTGGTGATCTCTATGTCGGTAGTTATCTCCTGGGCCTTATTACGGAAGTAGAAAAAGAAAGCCATTACCGGGATACCGACGATCAATCCGAAGGCGGTCGTGATCAAGGCCTGGGACACGCCGGCGGCCAATAGTGTCGGTTTACCCAAACCGGCCTCAAAGGCGATAACGTTAAACGACTGGATCATGCCCAAGACCGTACCGAGAAGCCCGAGCATAGGAGATATCGTTCCTATCGATGAAAGGTAGCCGATCTTCTGCTGGAGGCCCGTAGCTTCCTTGCCACCTACTATGGTCATCGAGTCCTGGATGATCTGTAGTTCATGGCCGCTTTTATCTATGCCTGCCTGGACGACGTTGACCAGGAAACCTTTCCTGAGGCTGCCTAGATTTGTCGCCCCCTGCATATCCCCGTTCTTTATCGAAGTCTTGACCGCCATCAGATAATCGGCCGGCATCATGGCGGATTTACGCAACGAGATGAACAGGTCGATGATCAGGGCCATGCCGAGTATGGAGCATAAGCCGATGAAGATCATGGTCCAGCCGCCGGCAACGCATATCTGCCAAAATGTCATTCCTTTTGTCCCCGCAGGGACCGCGATTTCCTGAGCAAAAGCAGCAAATGAAAATAAGATCATTGCCGCCGCCATAATAAACCCGACCGTTCGTACCGCATCTTTACGTAGCATCTTTCTGCCTCCTTTTTTCTAATTTCTCCAGTTTAGCCTTTGATTTTCCGGCAAAGCCGCTTTTAGGAAATCCGGCTATTATCTCCCTATAAGTTACCAGCGCCTTCTCGTCTTCACCTAATTTCTCATAACACTCTCCGCTTTTAAATTTAGCGTTCGCGACTAAATCGCTTCTATCATAATAAAGCACCTCTACCCTAAGGTAATTGACCAAAGCCTGCTCATATGCACCTTTGGCAAAATAGGATCCCGCGATTCCGTAATAAGCATCGGGACGGCTTGATTCGTCTTTTGAACGTATCACCGCGTCGTAGATCTTGATCACGCCGTCATAATCGCCCTTTCCGGATAAAAGAGCCGCCAAGTTCATCCTGGCCTTATTCACTGATTTGGCGTCCGGGTAATCACCGATATAATCATTATACAACTCTATCGCCTTAGGGACATCTCCTATTTTTACCTGGCAATCGGCTGCCTTGAAATAAGCCTCCTCGCCCCAGCTGAATCCCCCGTATTTTTGAATAGCCTTTAGATAAAGTGCGTAAGCTTCTTCATATTTTTTAGCGAGATAATAATCTTCCGCCGTACGGAAGTAATCCGGCGCCTCTATCCTGAAGGTACTTATCTTCGTTAACGGCACGATTATAACCGCTTTTTGTCCGTAGACCTCTATGCTTAATCCGGATTTGTCTGTCTTTAATATAGAACCTCTTATAACGTTGCCGTTTTTTAATATGATCTCGTCCTGCGCAAAAGATAAAGCGCACCTTAAAAAAAGGCATAGTAATAAAAACTTAAAAAGCAGCTTAAACTTTTTGGCTGTCATCGCTTTATTGACTTTAACCTCTCCCGCGCCTTCTTCGCTTCCTCCGTTTTGGGGTATTTGGCTACGAGCTTCTCGTATAAAGCCTTTGCTTCCTGCTTGTTTTCCAGTTCCTCCTGGCATTCTCCGGCTTTAAGCAAAGATTCGACGGCAAATTCTTCGAGATCCGGATATAGTATAGCGACCCGCTGGAAGCTTGGTAAGGCCTCGGCATATTTTTTTTGCGCAAAATAGCTGTTGCCTAATTTGAAGAGGGCCTCGGCAGTCGTCTCATCCTTGTAATTATCGATGACATCTTTATAATATTTGATCGCTTCGCTAAGGATATCGCGATTATAATAGCAATTCGCGATCCCTAATTTGGCCCTGCTTGCGTATTTTGTATCGGGATATCTGGATATCAATTCGCTGAAATCTCCGGTCGCATCCCGCCATGACTTTAATTTCAGGTATGCTTGACCCCTCCCGAATAAAGACACTTCGGTAAGCGCATCATCTTTATATTTGGTTAAAATATCGCTGTAAAATTTAACGGCTTCCGGCCCGTTATTCGCTTCGACCAGGACTCGGCCGATTATATAAGCGGCGCTTCCGGAGGGAGGCGTATCAAAAAAACCATCGTATGAGGACAGTAATTTTTGCACGGTCTTCGCGGCATTCGGCGAATTCCCGGAAATAAGGTATAGGTCTGCAAGGCAACTGTATAATTCCGCTAAGATGGCTTTTTGCTGGGAATGTTTTTTCGCTAATTCCTCAAAAGCCGCAATCCCTTCCTTGTATTTTTTCTGGTTCAAATAGATATCGTAGATCTTGCCTATGACTTCAATGGCTAAAGGGCTGGTCGGATTCTTATCCAAGAAGATTACCAGCTCGTTCAACGCCTCCTCCCGTTTTGCGGAATAGAGATAACTTACGCTGAGCCGGTACGAAGCAGCTTCTATTGCTTCGCTTTGGGGATATCTCTCGACCAGCTGCTTATAATACTCGGCGGCTTGGGCGTATTGCCTGTTATTAAAATATATATTCCCGATCTCATACGTAGCAGCCGGCGCCAATTTGTTTCCCGGATAGTTTTCTATGAATTTCTTAAAATAGGCCAGCGCCTCACCGGACTCCCCCGATTTGGAATAACACCACCCTATATTATAGACCACATTATCTATATACTCCAACTTAGGGAACTTCTCTTCGATCATTTTGTAGAGTTTCAGCGCTGAGGCATAATTATTCTGGGTCGCGAAGACATACGCCAACCTAAAAGCGAATTGCGGCGCTGACGGCCCGTTCGGGTACGTCTTGAGGTATTCCTTATAGGCCACTTCCGCATTAGCGTAGTCATTAAGGCTAAAGTAGCATTCCCCCAGTCTCGACAGGTTCTTTTCGATAGACCCGGCCTCTTTGGATTCCGCAAGCTGCTTTTTATAAAATCCTATCGCCTCTTTGTATTCTCCCCTTTCATATAAGGATTCTCCTATGAAGAAATATACATCAAGTTTTTGCGCCTCCTCCGGGTCAAGGCGCGCGTAATCTTTAAATGCCTGGACCGCCTCATCGATCTTTCCCTGTTTCAAATAAGCGATGACCAACAGGTGGCGCACGTCTTTTATCGACTTGCTTCCGGGGTATCTTTCCAGAAAATCCTCGCATACTATCCGCGTCTCATACACTTTGCCCTGTTCATAATAAGCCAGTCCCATTTGATACCGGGCGAGTTCTTCCAGATCTGTTTTTCCCCCGAACATCTCGCTCTTGGGTTTAACGTTGCGGAAAAATTCCACCGCCTTGGGATAATTATTGACCTCAAACGCGATCTCGCCCAGGTTAAAATAGTCGTAGGTCACCAGCCTTGTGTC
>JAQTVK010000133.1 GCA_028706795.1 Candidatus Omnitrophota bacterium
GTATTTCTTATCGGACTTCTGGTCGGCCACATAACGCCATTTCCTCCCGGTCGGGAACCCGCCGCCGCCGCGCCCGCGCAGCCCGGAATTCGAGACTTCCTCGATTACCATGTCGGATGAATATCCTGCCAGGACCTTCGCCAGGGCCTCGTATCCCCTGACGGCGAGGTAGTCGTTTATGTCTTCCGGATCGATGACGCCGCAATTACGCAGGGCCATCCTCTTCTGTCTTTTGAAGTAATCGATATCCCCGAAAATAAAACGGGACTTATCGGCCAGGTGGTCCTTGCTTATATGGTCGTAATCAAGGTCGGCTCCAGTCCGGACGGCTTTCTTCTTTACCAGGTGGTCCATCACGATCTTGCGGGCTTTTGCCGCGTCGACATTCTCGTATTTGAACGGCGGCAGGCCGGCCTGGAATACCTCGACTGTCGGCTCGAGATGGCACCTCCCCACGCATCCTTTCCTGCCTATATGGACATCTTTTATTTTTCTTTTTGCTATCTCCTCTTCCAGGGCCTCCATCACTGCTTTGGAGCCGGCGGCGATCTCGCAAGTAGACATCCCGACATTTATCCTGGTCGATGAAAGCCATTTCTTAAGGTTATTATGTATGGCGTTCTGCCTGGCTTTGGCCAATGCCTCTATGGGATTGCTCTTCGTCATCTACGCTCCTTTGACAATGGTGAATATGAATTTATTCCCGTCCGCCTGCGGCTCGACCCAGATACTGCCGCCGTGCTTTTCCACTATCTGCCTTGTTATGTACAGGCCTATACCGGTCCCTCTTACTTTTTCCGAACCGGTAAGCCTGGAAAATTTCTTAAATAGCATGCTCTTCTCTTCGTCCTTTATCGGCGTGCCTGTATTATAGAAAGATACCTTCACCCGGCCGGGTTCTTCTTCCGCCGCTATCACGATCCTGCCCTGGTCGGCATTATATTTGACGGCATTGCCCAGCAGGTTATCGCAAACGATGACAAGCAGGTTTTTGTCCGCCTTCAATTTTATCCCGGACGGCACGTCTATGGAAACGCCGATGCGCCCCTCAAGTATCTGTTTCTCGAAATGGGCCAGCGTCGGCTTGATTATATCCTCGTTAAGGTCGACACCTGATTTTTTGACCTCCAATTCGCCCTTCTCAATGCGGGAGAAATCGAGATAATTCTTGACCATCGTCTCGAAGTGGTCCAAAATCCTGGCTGCGGAATTGATGGCCTTTGCCTGCTTCTCGTTAAGCGTGCCCAGGAAACCTTCTTTGAGCGAATAGATATTCATAACTATCGAGCCGAGTATGCCCTTCAGCTCGTGGGAAACAAATCCCAGCAGGTCGAGGTAGCTCTTGTTCAGCATCGTGAGTTTTTCGTTGATCTCTTTGAGGTTTTTGTCCCTCTCGCTCAATTTCTCGGCCATGCGGTTGAAAGACTGGGCCAGCTCGTTCAATTCCGTGAGTTGTGTCTTTGTTTTTACCCTATAGCTGAGGTCGCCGGCAGAAAGATGCCCCGCGCCCTCGATCATGCCGGTAAACGGCTTTACTATGCTTTCCTCCAGGATGAACGAGAGGACAACGGCCAGGATGGCTCCGAGCAGGATTATGGCCGTGAAAACGAAGAAGACGTTCTTTCTCAGGTCATTGAACGGTTTCTCGAGTATCCCCACATAGAGGATGCCGATTATCTTGCCGTTTATGTTGCGTATGGGTTCATAGGCCGTAAGATACCAGTCGGTGACTACAAAAGCCCGGTCAAGCCACGGTATGCCTTTTCCGACTACGTTATCGTAAACGGCCTGTGAGACCCTTGTGCCTATGGCTCGCTGGTTCCCTTTATCCGGGACATTAGTGGTTATTCTTGTGTCATCGAGAAATATCGTGACCGTTCCGATAGGCTTGGAGTCGTAGGTCTTATCCCCATAGACATAATCCTTGATCTTATCAACGAGCGAGAAATTCCTGTTCAATATCTTTCCGCCGTATATGACGTTCGAGACCTTCCCGTCCGCGCCTAAAATGGGCTTGGCGTATTCTATAGCAAGTGCGTCATCGATCTCCCGCTTATCGCTTGCCTTGGCTTTTGGTGTGGGTTTTATCTCTATTTTGCTCCTCTGGAAAAGATCCCTTCCCATTTCCAAGAGCTCATCTTTAGGGATAAGGCGCGTCCCTCCGGTACTTTTGCCCCGGAACGCTTCTTTTACGATCTCGCTTCCGGATCTTGCCGCTTCATCCTTATTCAGGACATAGAAATAATCCAGTTCGAGGCGCCCGCGGCGTTCGGCGGGATCCGATAAAGACCTGACCACCGAAAAGCTCCTCTGTATGATATCAAGTTCGTTATTATAGACGAGGTGGGCAACATTAAGGTCGTTCTTTACCTGGTTTTGCGCGCGTTTTATTACGTCGTTGTTTATGAGATAAAATCCGAGAAGGGCTATGGATACTCCCAGGGCGAGGATAACGATCACAAAAGAAAATAATATTTTTGACTTAAGCGTCTGCGTCTTCATGGTAAATTCCTATATCGGCAGGGGCCCTGCCTATGGACCTTAAAAGGGCCAGCGTTTCCTCTATCTGGACATTTATTCCTTCTTCTTCGTGCGCCCTATTCGGGTATATTGAATAAAGGCTGCGGTATTTAAGCGGCGTGAGATTCAGCATCACCGAATTAGCGCCGCCCAGCAGCCCTTCTTTGCGCATGTTTTTATCCAGCGTCTCAAGCGCGGTGGTCACCACGACATTCGCCTTACGGGGGTAGATCAGCCGCGCGATGGCAAGCACTTTAAGTACCTCTTCCTTGGCAGGAGACCTGGACCCGGATAAAGGCGTTTCAGGATGCGGGATAAAAGGCCCGAAGCTGAACATGTCGGCGCCCAATTCCTTTGTCAGGTAGAGGTCGTTGAGGATGTCTTCGCGGTCTTGTCCGGGAAGGCCTATAAGCCCGCCGGTGATCATAAGGTAACCGATCTCTGCGGCGGCCCTTAAAGTTTCCAAACGCGTCTCGAGGCGGCAGCCGGGGTGCAATTCTTCGTAAATGGAAGGATTGGATGTCTCAAACCGCAGCAAGATGCCTCTCGCGCCGGCGGCAAACAGCTTTTCGAGGCCTTCCCGCGGCATCTCCCCGAAACTGATAAATATGAGCGCGGCGGCCCTGCTCTTTATCTCTTTTATTACGGAGGCCAGCTCGGATGCGGAATAACCGGCGTCTTCCCCGCTCTGCAGGACTAAC
>JAQTVK010000134.1 GCA_028706795.1 Candidatus Omnitrophota bacterium
TTACGCGAGGAAGATAACGAAGGAATGCGATTGCCTGGCTAAAGACGACCCGGCAGTGGCGCCTGATGTCGGGATATTCGCCTCGACAGACCCGATAGCGATAGATAAGGCATCGGCCGACCTGATAAACGAAGCTTCGAAGACCGACGCGTTCAAAAGGGAATGGCCGCATATCGACTGGGAGGCGCAACTCAGGTATGGCGCCGAAATAGGCCTCGGGAATCTCGAATACGAACTGGTAGAAATGAAATGAAGCGGATATTATTAACTAACGACGACGGTATCTATTCCCCGGGCATAGCCGCCCTGCAGAAAAAATTAAAGTCGATAGCAGAGGTGACGGTTGTCGCGCCCGACGCCGAACGCTCGGCGCAGGGGCACGCGATAACCCTTTCGGTGCCGCTGCGCGTCAACGAAGCGCGCCGCGACGGGAAATATTTCGGATACGCGATAACAGGCACGCCGGCCGATTGCGTCAAGATCGGGCTGATGAATATAATGAAAAAGAAGAAACCGGATTTGATAATATCCGGCTTGAACCGCGGCCCGAATCTTGGTATAAATGTGCTTTATTCCGGGACGGTCTCTGGCGCGACAGAAGGGGCGATACTCGGCGTCCCGGCATTCGCCGTTTCGTTAGCGTCGTTTAAATGGGAAAAATTCGAGGCGGCGGTAGATTTTACGCATAAACTCGCGAAACTGATGCTCGAAAAGAAGCTCCCTGTCACTACACTGCTCAATGTCAATGTCCCGGCGCTCCCGTGGCCGAAGATAAAAGGGGTAAAGATAACGCGGCAGGGGATGTCTACTTTCTACAAGGAAGATTACGACATGCGCGAGGACCCGAACAGGCGCCTCTATTACTGGCTATGCAGTTACAGGGCCGAGGTAAGAGGCGACGAGCTCGTAGACGCGGTCGCGGTGCGCGACGGCTATATCTCCATCACGCCGCTCCATTTCGATATGACGGATTATAAGGATTTCGAAAAATTAGCTGATGCAAGGAAAAGATTCTTTAAGTAATTACGAAAAATTGAAAGCTATCGCCGAAGGTGAGGGAGCCTCGCTCTTCGGCGTCGCTGATGTATCGTCCATAAAAGACGGATTTGTCATCGAGCCGAAGTCCGTCCTCAAGGAGCTCGATTACGGCATCTCGATAGGCGTGCGCCTCGCCGGAAGGATAGTCGAGACTGTCGTGGATGAGCCGTCAAAGATCTACGCCTTCCATTACAAAAGGGTCAATTCCCTCCTGGATGAAATAGCCGTCAAACTCGCCAATTTTATCCAGAACAGCGGATTTTCCGCGTTCCCTGTACCGGCAAGCCTCGTCGAGGACTGGGGACTGATGCGCGGAGCCGTATCGCACAAGGATGTGGGCCGCCTCGCGGGGCTAGGGTTCATCGGCCGTTCCGGCCTGCTGGTCAATCCGGAATACGGCGCAGCGGTAAGATACGCGACAGTGCTTACCGATATGCCCCTCAAGGTTGACCGGCCGGTAGATATCAGCTGCGGGGAATGCGCAGCGTGCGTTGCCGCCTGCCCGGCCAAGGCGGTCAAGAAAGATCCAAAGGATTTGGATTTGAAGGCCTGCCGCGAATTGTTGAAAACCTTTGCCAACAAAGCGGGGATAGGCCATTCGATCTGCGGTATATGCGTAAAAGTATGCAAAGGTAAAATCCCCGCAAGGGAGAAATAGCAGGAGGATTAAATGGGAGCAGCAAGGCAGCATAAACCGGTCAAGCTTATCATCGGGATGATATCGAACGACCCGGACCTGATAATGAAAATGGAGAAAACGCTGGAATGGAAGTTCGGGAAGATAGATTTCCGGACGGCGTTGCTGGATTTCGCTTATACGGATTATTACGCGCCTGAGATGGGGCAGAATTTAAAGAGGCAGTTCATATCCTTCAGGAAACTCGTGAACCCGGAGCTCCTTCCGAAGATAAAGCATTACACGAACAAGCTCGAGCTGGGGATGAGCAGGGAGCGCGGCAAGCCGTCGCGCAGGATAAACATCGATCCCGGCTATGTCACCGACGCGAAACTCATCCTCGCGACGACGAAAGACAACGCGCACAGGGTCTACCTCAACAAAGGCGTCTTCGCCGAGATAACGCTCCGCTACATCGACAGGTCGTACCAGCCGTGGGAGTGGACATACCGCGACTACCAGACGAAGGAATATGTCGACATCTTCAACGAGATCCGCAAGATATATTTGCACCAGATGAAATGATAGAACGGTTCTCCGAAGGCGGGGCAGGCGAGGCCAAAAAATACTCGCGGATAAAGAACGTCCTTTTCGGCGTCGAGCTCGTCCTGACGGTCCTGTTCCTCTATATAATGGCCACGCAGGGCCCGTCCGTGTGGATACGTAATTTCGCCGAACGGGCATCGGACAACCCATTCGCGCAGACCGCGGTATATTTCCTGGTCTTCGGCGTGATATACGCGGCGGCCACGTTCACCCTCGATATGTACCAGAGTTTTTCCCTCGAGCGGAAATTCTCGCTCTCGACGCAGATCTTCTCCGGCTGGTTCCTCGATTATTTGAAGAAATTGCTCGTCGGCGGGACGATATTCTTCATCGTCATACAGGTCCTTTACCTCTTCCTGCGGAATTTTACCGCGACCTGGTGGATATGGACAGCCATATTCTGGATAATCTTCACGATAGTATTGAGCAGGGTCGCGCCTGTCGTCATCCTGCCGCTCTTTTTCAAGGTAAAGCCGCTTGCCGACGAAGACCTGAAGGCGCGCCTGCTGAACCTCGCGGAAAAATGCGGCTCTAAAGTCAACGGCATCTTCGAGATAGACCTGAGCAAGAAGACGGTCAAGGCGAACGCGGCCCTTGCCGGCCTCGGGAAGACGAGGAGGGTGCTTTTGGGCGACACGATGCTCAAGGAATACACCCACGACGAGATAGAGGCGGTCCTTGCCCACGAGCTCGGCCACCACAAGAAGGGCCATATAATGAAATTACTCGTATTCGGCGCCGCGGTGACGTTTGTGAGCTTTTATATCGCCAACCTGGTCTTTAAAGGCCTTGCCGGTATGCTCAATTACCGTGGAATAGCCGACCTGGCGGGTTTCCCGATGCTCGCGCTCATATTCTTCTTCTTCGCGCTGGCCATGATGCCTTTCCAGAACGGCCTGAGCAGGGCATTCGAGAGGGAGGCGGACCGTTTCGCCCTCGAGATCACGCGGAATCCC
>JAQTVK010000135.1 GCA_028706795.1 Candidatus Omnitrophota bacterium
TGGTTATCTTCTTTAAGTGGGCTACCACTTCCTCGACGGCTTTATCGATGCCGCGCTTCAGGGCCATCGGGTTCGCGCCGGCGGTCACGTTCTTAAGGCCTTCGCGATAGATCGCCTCGGCGAGCAGTGTAGCGGTTGTCGTGCCGTCACCGGCGTTGTCAGAGGTCTTGCTGGCTACCTCTTTTACCATCTCGGCGCCCATGTTCTCAAACGGGTCTTCAAGCTCTATCTCTTTGGCGACCGTAACTCCGTCTTTTGTTATCGTGGGTGATCCGAATTTCTTGTCGAGGACTACATTGCGGCCTTTAGGGCCGAGCGTCACTACTACCGCTTTTGAAAGTTTTTCGACGCCTGCGAGTATCTTGCGCCTTGCCTCATCACTGTAAAGCAGCTGCTTTGCCATTTTCTACCGCCTCCCTTTTATTATTTGACTATCGCTAAAACTTCCGATTCCCTTAATATTAAAAGATCTTCCCCTTTGTAGTTGATCTCGGTGCCGCCGTAACGGCCGTAAAGGACCGTATCGCCGGTTTTTACTTCCAGTGCCTTTATTTTTCCGTCATCCAGGAGCTTGCCCTTGCCGACAGATACAACTTTGCCCTTGGACGGCTTCTCCTGGGCTGTGTCAGGCAGGATTATACCGCCTTTCGTCTTCTCCTCACTCTCCGTGGGCTTGACCAAAATCCTGTCGCCTAACGGTTGGACCGCCATTTAACACCTCCTTGAAGATTGTTTTGGCTTAAATTTAACTAGATTTACCTAGGAATTAAGCGGAAATTAGCACTCCAATTTGTTGAGTGCCAAATTTAACCTATATTATAGATTTTTCACGGAATTTGTCAAGAAAAAAATAATTCACCCTGAAATTTAAGTCTCGCTCGGCCTTATTTATTACTCGCAATAATCATCATTCTACTGCGTCATAAACCGGCTCTGCGCGAGACGTTAAATTTCAGGGTATATATTATATTCAATCCTTGCAATGTAAGATTGGGATTTATCCAGTCGATCGCCCCGGCGTATTTGGCTATCAGCGCGGCGTGGCCTCCGGTGGCGATGACTTTCATCGGGCCGTATTTAGCCTTGAGTTTCGCGATGACGCCATCGCAGAGGGCCCCGGTGCCGTGAAATACTCCGCTTTTCATGCTGTCCGCCGTGTCGCGGCCGATCAACCCTTTAGGCGCCGCGACCTTTATTTTAGGAAGGAGCGCAGCTTTTTGTGAAAGCGCGTTCAGGGAGGTCTCGATCCCCGGGAATATCAGGCCGCCGAGGTACTCCCCTTTCTTCGAGATAACATCAAAAGTTATCGCGGTGCCGAAATCGATCACGATCGCCGGATACCCGTAGAGCTCTTTCGCCGCGACCGCGTCAACGAGCCGGTCCTGCCCGACCTGTTTCGGCCTGCGGTAGAGGTTTTTTATAGGAGCCTTGATATTCTCTCCCAGGACTAGCGGGCGGATCTTATATTTTTTCCCTATCGCTTTCTTGATAACAGGGGTCGCCTTGGGCACGACACTAGAAATTATTGCCGTATCCATCTTCGCCGGCAGGTTTATCGTTTTTTTAGAGAGTACGTCCTGCGCCGAGATCTTCCAGGATGATCTGAGTTTCTTTCCTTTAAAGACCCCGAACGCTATCGATGTATTCCCTATATCTATTGCCAGTAACATCATCTCACCATTATCACGTCGCCGGCGGTGACGTGTTCCGTGAAACCGTTGTCCATGCGCACGACGAGCGCGCCGCTCGTGTCGAGGTCGACGGCCGTGCCTTCTATCTTCCTGCCGTGGCAGGCTATCTTGACCTCCTCGCCGAGTGTGTGCGAAAGGTCTTTCCACTCTTCTATGATCCTCTTGAAACCCTTTTCCCTGAAGATAAGGTATTGCCTCTCGAATTCCCTCAAAAGTTCCTGCGTAAGTTCGACGCGCGAAAAACTCTCGCCTGCTTCCGCTTTCAGCGAAGTGGCTTCCCTGGGAAGATGCTCCTTATCGGTGTTGACGTTGATGCCTATGCCGAGGACTATATAATTGACCGTGTTGACCTCGGCGCTCATCTCCGTCAGTATCCCGCAGGCCTTGCGGTCGTTTATCATTATGTCATTCGGCCATTTGATCAGGGCCCCGAGGTGCGTCACTTTCCTTATGGTGAGCGCGACGGCAACCGCAGACATAAGGGTTATCTTCGGCGCTTCCGCCGGCGCGACATCCGGCCTCAGGATAGGCGAAAAATATATGCCCTTCCCTTTCGGCGAGACCCAATGCCGTCCCATCCTGCCGCGGCCCTTCGTCTGGCTTTCGCTGAAGACTACCGTCCCGTCAGGCGATCCGGATAGGGCGAGCTTATGCGCCACATCCATCGTCGAATCGGTCGTCTCGTAGGAGTATATCTTTTTGCCGATTATCTTTGTCCCGAGGCCGTGCGATATCTCTTCCGGGATGAGTTTGTCCGGTGTGCCTGTAAGGCGGTAACCGACATGAGGCTCACCTGTGATCTCATATCCCTCTTTGCGCAACTGCTCGATGTGCTTCCACACCGCAGCGCGCGTGATCTTCAGTTTCTCGCTTATCTCCTCGCCGGATATGAACTCGCCGTTCGAGGAACGGAAAATATTCAAGATCTTATCATCCATCCAATCTCTTCCTTAATTCCGTGATCTTATCGCGGATGACCGCGGCCTTCTCGAATTGCAGGTTGCGCGCGGCGAGGTCCATCTCGTATTCGAGGTCCTCTATTATCTTTTCTATCTCGTAGCCGCCGGCCTTGACGCCTATCGCATCCATCTCGACCTCTTCAGCCTCCTGGAGCATCTCGATACCTTCACGGATGGCTTTTTGTATCGACTTCGGCGTGATATTATTCTTCTTATTATACTCCAATTGCAGGGCGCGTCTACGGTTTGTTTCGCCTATCGCGCGCTTGAGAGAACCGGTGATATTATCGGCATACATTATTACCTGGCCGTTGATGTGGCGGGCCGCTCTTCCGGAAAGCTGGATAAGCGACGTCTCGGAACGCAAAAACCCCTCTTTGTCGGCGTCGAGTATCGCGACAAGCGTGACCTCAGGGAGGTCTAACCCTTCCCTTAACAGGTTTACGCCGACAAGGCAATCAAACTGGCCCTGCCGCAATTCCTTGAGTATCTTTACCCTTTCTATCGCGTCGATATCCGAGTGTATATATTTTACGCGCAGGTCAAGGTCCTCTAAATATGCC
>JAQTVK010000136.1 GCA_028706795.1 Candidatus Omnitrophota bacterium
CGACGTCTTTTAACAGGTCCTTAAGTTTCATCAATCCTCTATGCTCTGGAGCTCGACCGGCCTTTTGACCTCGGTTATATTCTGCGGCTTTATCTCCAGGTACCTTAGGGTATCCTTTACGACCCTGCTGAAGACCGGGGCGGCGACCACGCCCCCGTAATACTGCGGATGCGGCTGGTCGAGCATCACCACTACCACGATCTTCGGGTCTTTTGCCGGGGCGAACCCGACGAATGAACCTATGAATTTGGAATGCGAATATGCGCCGTTCTCGATCTTCTGGGAGGTCCCGGTCTTTCCCCCGACATCATAACCCTCTACTTGCGCGAGCTTGCCGGTCCCGTCGGCAACGACGCCGCTTAATATATCCCTCATCGTCGCGGCTGTCTTCTCCGACAGCGTCTCCCTTACGACGGCTGGCGAAAATTCTTTTATTATCTCGCCATGCTTGTCCTGTATCGCCTGGACCACGCGCGGTTTAACGAGTTTACCGCCGTTGGCGATGACCGACATGGCGCACCCCATCTGTATCGGGGTGACGCTTATCTCCTGGCCCATCGGGATCGCGTAGATCGACGTCCCGGACCATCGGGAAGTGGGGCGTATGAACCCGGGGACTTCGCCGGGCAGGTCGATACCGGTCATATCGCCGAACCCGAATTTCTTGACGTAAGTATAAAGGTTATCCCCGCCGAGTTTTAAGGCAACCTTGACCGTCCCGATGTTTGATGACTTCTCGATGACCTCCCTGAAGGTGAGCCAGCCGTGCCCGGTGTGGTCGTGCAGGACTTTTCCTCCGGCGTGCCTCCAGGCCCCGTTCTCGCAGAAGAACCTGTCCTTGAGGCCGACCTTCTTCTCCTCAAGCGCCGCCGATGCCGTGACTATCTTGAATATCGAGCCCGGCTCATACATATCGGTGACGACCCGGTTGCGCCTGCTCTCCGCGCCGGCGCGCTGGAAAGCATTAAGGTCGTAAGTGGGCCTGCTCGACATCGCGAGGATGTCGCCGTTCTTCGGGTCCATGACGACTATACACGCGCCTATCGGATGGAATTTTTTTACTGCCCAGTCGAGCTCCCGCTCGGCGATATGCTGTATTATGTCGTCTATGGTAAGGACGAGGTCGAGGCCGTCTGCAGCGGGATAATATTCGTATTCAAAGGACGCTATCTCGCGGCGCCGCGCGTCCCTGTACGTGGCCCTGAAACCGGGGGAACCCTTCAGGTACCCGTCGTCTTTCAGTTCGAGCCCCTCGAGGCCCTTGTTGTCGGTGCCGGCATAACCGACTATCTGGCTGGCGAGGGAGTTGTTCGGATATACCCTCTTCGATTCTTTCAGGAAATCTATGCCTTTTATCTTGAGCGCTTTTACCTTGGCTGATTCGGCGGGGCTTAATTTGCGCTTGATCCAGACGAAACCCTTGTCCCTGTTTATCCGCTGGTAGACGAATTGTTCGCTCAGGCCCATCGCCGAGGCCAGCCTTTTCGCCGAGGCCTTCTTGTCCGTTATCACCCTGTTGTCCGCGAAGACGGATTCCATGTTGAGCGAGACGGCAAGCGGCCTCATATTCCTGTCATAGATAGTGCCGCGGGTAGGCTGTAGCTCTATTACCGCAGTGTGTTGTTTCTTGGCGAGGAGGGTGAGGTTATAGGACCTGGCGAGCTGAAGGTACAAAACGCGGATTAAAAGGATGCTTAATAAAATTATAAAAAAAGAAAATACCGCATTAAGGCGGGTCTTGTGGGCTCTTGTATACACTTGTATCCTACCCTTGTTTTCGGCGGAAAACTATGGGTATGTATTAATAGAAACTACGATTATTTAGCTAAATTTGCCTGCGCTTCCGGGCCTAAAGCGAAGAGGCTGGCGGCCGTCTGGCGCATCTTTCCGAAGAAACCCGCGGTGCGGGTGATATCTTTCGCGCCGATCTCCTCTGTCCCTGACGAGACGAGGATCACGCGTTCCCTGGACGGGACCTCAAGCTTCATCTGTTTTGCGAGCAGCGTCCGCTCTAGCCTCGCCGGGGATTCCAGCTGCCTTACATTATATAGCAATATCTTATTGCGGTCAAGGAGGTCGGAGTACATCTTATCCTTGGCCTTTATATCGTAGCTAAGGCGCACCAGGGCCGTCTGCTGGAAGACATACACCAGCGCGACCATGGTCACTATAACTGTTGTCGACAAAAATTTGTATGTGCTCATCTAATACCCCTAAACCCTTCTCGCGGCCCGCAGCTTCGCGCTCCGCGACCTCGGATTCTCCCCGATCTCCCCGTCCCCGGGGGTCAGGGGCTTCTTGTAAAGAATATCCAGAACCTTATTCGCCTTGGCTTCTTTAAACTTGTTCTTCACGATCCTGTCCTCGAGCGAATGGTACGAGATCACGCATACTACTCCCGAGGGAGCCAGCAGCCCTATCGCGTCATCCAGCGCTTTCCCGAGGGCCTCCAATTCATCGTTGACCGCTATCCTCAGTGCCTGGAAAGTCCTCGTCGCCGGGTGCACCCTCCCGTGTTTGCCTTTATAAGGGACGGCGCGCATTATGACATCTACGAGCTTGCCCGTCGTATCGATCCGGCTCTCCTTCCGCCTTTCGACGATCGCCTTCGCGATCCTGCGGCTGAACCGCTCCTCGCCGTACTCATAGATGATCCGGCTCAGATCGGCTTCAGGGGCGCTGTTGACCAGTACTTCGGCCGTCAACTCGGCTCCTTTATCCATCCGCATATCCAGCGGAGCGTCGTAGCGGAAACTGAAGCCCCTTTCGGCCTTGTCGAACTGCATCGAAGAGACGCCGAGATCCAGCAAGATGCCGTCGGCTCTTTCGATATTCGATTTTTCAAAGATCGCTTTCAAATCACCGAAGTTGCCTTGCACCAAAAGGACGTCCGTCTCCCCGAACCTCCTTAATCTCTCCTTAGCGATCTCAAGCGCTTCGCCGTCCCTGTCGAGGCCTATCAGCCTTCCGCCGGGTGTTATTTTCTCTAATATCGCCTCGGCGTGTCCGCCGAGCCCGAGCGTGCAATCGACGATGGTCTTTCCCGGCGCCGGCGCGAGCGCCTCAATTACTTCTTTTAAAAGAACGGGCTTATGTATTATCTCCCCGCTAATTGCTTAGCCTTTCTCTTCCAGGTCCAGCAAATTCTCAGCG
>JAQTVK010000137.1 GCA_028706795.1 Candidatus Omnitrophota bacterium
AGATAGACACCCTTGAGGAGGAGAAGAACGCGCTCGCAGCCGAGTATTCCTCTATGCAGGGGACGAACGACGCCCTCAGGGAGAAGGTCGTAAGATATGCTACCCTCAAGGAGCTGACAAGCAGGCTCAGCTCGACATTGTCCCTCGATTCAGTGGTGAATATAGTCATAGACAACGTCAGCGAACTGGTCGAGAAGGCGGATGCGTGCATCCTCTTTTTGGTGGACGAGGACGCCCGCGAGCTGGCCCTTAAAGCGGCGAGGGGGAAGAAAGGGTCGGTCTCCGTCAAATCGAAAAAGGGCGATATCTTCGATGTCTGGGTCCTGAAGCAGAGGCAGCCGCTAATGGTGTCGGACGCGGATAAGGACTTCAGGTTCAATCTCGACCTCATACCCGGCGAATTCAGGAGGGGCTATAAGTCGCTGATAGCCGCCCCGCTTATTTCGGAGAAAAAGGTCATCGGGATCCTGAGGGTCGAAAGCAGCGATGCCGAGGCTTACATATCCGATGACCTGAGGCTGCTTACCATCATCTCGGACCTCGCGGCCATCTCGCTGGAAAACTCGAAACTATACCATCGCATAGAAGAGCTCGCGATAAGCGACGGGTTGACCGGGCTCTACTGCCAGAGGTATTTCAAGGAGAGGCTGGCGGAAGATATCGTGAAAGCGGTCCGGATAAAACAGCCGCTCTCGCTGCTCATGTTCGATATAGACGGCTTCAAGGGCTATAACGACAAATACGGCCATATTGCCGGCGATATAGTCCTCAAGTCGATCGGAGGCCTGCTCAAGGGCTCGCTGGAGATTGGCGATATCGCGGCCAGGTATGGCGGGGAGGAATTCGTCATCGTCCTATTCGGAAAGGACAAGTCTGTGGCCCAGAGGCTCGGCGAAGAGGTACGCAAAAAAATAGAGGGTGAAAAATTCATATTGAGGCAGGTCGAGACCCATGTCACAGTCTCGATCGGCTGCGCGGGCTTGCCCGAAGACGCCGTATCCAGGGATGAGATCATCAGGTCGGCTGACGCGGCCCTTTATGAAGCCAAAAAGAGCGGAGGCAACAAGGTATGCCTCGCCTGAATATCTCCCCGAAAAAATGGGCACTTTCCAAAAGAGGGATCCTGCCGGTATTTTTTATACTGGCTCTCATACCGCCGCTTTACTGCATCGGCAGGCCGGCGCATATATATGTCTTCACGCTTAATTTCTCCCTTATAGCGATAACGGCCGCGGCTTTTGAGTTCGGGTTACCCGTATCATATATGATAACCGGCTGCGTCACCGCCTTCACATTGGTCCTGATGTTCTTCAACAAAGGATTCGAGCTGCCCTATTTCGCCTCGGTCGTGTTTTTGAGTATCATCCCGCTCATCCCTTCTTATTTCAATAAAAAATACGCCGACTACTTCGCCTCGAAAAGTTCAACACTTGCCGACGGCAGGAAATCTTACGACGAATTCACTACCGAGCTCAAATCACTGAAGAACATCAATGTTTCGCTGCAGAACCAGGTCCATGATATCCTCGATCTTTACGAGGTGACCAAGAAGATGAGCGCGTCGCTGGACATGAGCGAAATGCTCAGGATATTCAGGGAAGCGATCAGCAAGATCTCCAAGTTTGTCACCGCGAGGGTCATATTGCTTGAAGAGTCCCATAATAAGCCTAAGGCCCGGATAACTTATGAGATACACAATCCCTCTACCGGAAAGCTCTCCTCAGGCGAGATCCGCAGCGTCCCGCCCGGGAAGTTTGACCAGGTCCTTGCGGAAACGGTCTCCGCCGGGAAAGAGATAATATCGCTTAAGTCGCCCATCGACAAGAGCCATCCTTTTGCCCCCTACCTCGGCGAGACCGGCAGGTCCTTTATAGCCCTGCCGCTGCTTTCGGAAGGCGAGCCCTTAGGGATACTTGCGTTCCTGGGCATGGAAGAGGAACACGCCGAGAGTTTCTCTATACTCGCAAAACAGCTGGCGCTCGAGTTCAAGAAGATAAACCTGTACGAGAAGGTCCAGGAGCTCGCGATAACCGACGGTTTGACAGGAATATATGTCAGGCGGCATTTCATAGAGAGGTTGAACGAAGAGGTTGCGCGCTCCAAGAGGCACAGCCTTAAGCTTTCGCTTCTCATGATAGACCTTGACCATTTCAAGCAGTGCAACGATACTTACGGGCACCTGGTAGGGGACATCGTCCTCAAGGAGATATCCAGGATAATGAAGGAATACGTGCGGCAGGTAGACCTCATCGGAAGATACGGAGGCGAGGAGTTCGTGATAGCGCTCCCGGACACGGACAAGAATTCGGCGCTCAACGTCGCAGACAGGATAAGGATGTCCGTAGAAAAGCATAAGTTCAGGGCGTATGACGAAACCATATTGATGACGATAAGCATCGGCGTGGCTACTTTCCCGGAGAATGGCGAGGACGTGGTGACTCTTATAGACCGCGCGGACCAGGCTCTTTATAAGGCGAAGGAAGAGGGCAGGAATAAGGCGGTATCCTGGCCCTGAGGCGGGATTTGGGTTGAATTATATTGAAAAATGGCCGTTTTTGAGTTAACATTATTCCTTCTATGACTAAATTCGCTGTCGGAATAGACCTTGGCGGTACTTATACTAAGCTGGCCCTTGTAGATACGAAGGGCAGGGTTTCCCACAGGGCAAAATTGTCCACAGCCGCTTATAGGAGAAAGGCGGACCTTGTAGCTGCCATTGTCGCCGAAGTCAGGGCCGTGCTGGAAAAGTCACGGCTTTCCCCAAAAAACATACTCGGAGTAGGCATAGGCGTCCCCGGGATCGTGGATTTTAAGCGCGGGCAGGTCCATAACCTGACGAATGTGCCGGGCTGGAAGGATACGCCGCTTAAGAGGATGCTCGAGGCCAAGCTAAACGTCCCGGTCCTTGTCGATAATGACGTCAACCTCATGGCTCTCGGCGAATGCAGGTTCGGCGCGGGCAGGGGCGCGGAGAACCTCGTCTGCATCACTTTAGGGACAGGCGTTGGCGGAGGTATAATAATCGGCGGCAACCTTTACCGGGGCTCCACTTTTTCCGCCGGCGAGGTGGGCCATATGCCGCTCAAGGAGGGTGGTTTACCATGCGGGTGCGGAAGCCACGGATGCCTGGAGCGCTACGTCGGCAACA
>JAQTVK010000138.1 GCA_028706795.1 Candidatus Omnitrophota bacterium
TTATGACAATACCGCCAAGCTCTTAAAGAGGCTTGATGCCCTTGTCATGGCTGCCGGATATTCGAGCTCCGAGGAGATCCCGGGCATAACAAAGAAAGAGAAAGGGGAGTTCGATCCCGAGGCGAAGACAGCGGTACTTTTGGTCAACGGGTTTAACGGGATGGGGCTTCATACGCTCTTTAATGTCTTCCGCCTCTTTGGGGATTCATTTAAGAATTTTGTATTCGTGCAAATAGGGATTATAGACGCCGGGAATTTCAAGGGCGCGGCTGAATTGGAACATCTGCAGGCCCAGTCGAAGAGCGAGATCGACCGTTACGTCAATTTCGTCGAACAGCACGGTTATCACGCCGAAGGCATGTTCGCTATCGGCACCGATGTTGTCGATGAGGCGTCGAAACTCGCCCCCAAGATAACCGAAAAATACCCGCAGTCTGTTTTCTTCGGCGGCCAGATCGTTTTCCCGAAAGAGACCTTCCTTACCAGGCTGCTCCACAATTATACGGTATTCTCGATGCAGAGGAAGTTCTACCACGAAGGCATACCTGTAGTCATCTTACCCATAAGGGTATGACACATAATTTTGGTGACAGTATACTTATCTCCAAATAATTAAGTATACTGTCACCATTTTTATTTGGTGCCGGGGGAGGGAGTTGAACCCTCATGCCCTTACGGACATCAGTTTTTGAGACTGACTTGTATGCCAGTTCCAACACCCCGGCACGATAGAGGCGGGCCGATCCCGGTTAAGGGATTATTTCATCGCTTCCTTGGTATGCTTGACGAACGGCTCAAGGAGGTTCATGAATTCCATCGGGAATATATATTTTGTCGCCGGGCCCTGGCCCAACGCCTTGAGCGTCTCAAGATACTGAAGCGAAAGTGTTTTTGAATCCACGTTTTTAGCGATCGAGAATATCTTATCCAGCGCCAAAGAGAAACCTTCTGCCCTCAGTATTGCCGCCTGCCTGTCGCCCTCAGCCTTCAATATCTCCGATTGTTTCTGGCCTTCGGCTACGGTTATGGCCGCGGCCTTCGTGCCTTCAGCTTCGGTAACGACCGCGCGGCGGGTCCTCTCGGCCGACATCTGCCTGATCATCGCGTCAGAGACGTCCTTCGGCGGCATGATCTCGCGTATTTCGACGGTGGTAACCTTAACGCCCCAGCGCTCGGTGACCTCATCGAGTTTCTGGCGCAGGACCTGGTTTATCTGTTCGCGTTTGGACAAGACTTCGTCAAGGCCGAGGTCGCCTACCACGGCCCTTAGTGTCGTGGTCGCGATGCCCTGTGAAGCCGCGGCGAAATTGCCGACCTGGACGACGCTTCGTTCTGGATCCATGACTTTCCAGTAGATGAGGAAATCTATCGATATAGGCGCGTTATCCTTGGTGATGCACGTCTGCTGGGGTATTTCGAGGAACAGTTCCCTTAAGTCCACGTGTATAGCCTGGTCTAGGATCGGGATAAGGAATATTATGCCCGGGCCTTTCTGCCCGATCGAACGGCCGAGCCGGAAGACCACAAGGCGTTTATATTCCCTGATTATCTTAATCGAGTTTGAAAGTATTATAAAACCTACTATCAGTAAAAAGAAAATGATCATTCCGCTAATAGCCATTTTTTACCTCGCTTTCTCAACTTTAACGATTAACCCGTCAACTGACTTCACCTTGACCTTTTCGCCGCTCTTTATCGTCCCTTCCAGGGATTCCGCATACCAATCCTCGCCCTTTATATGTACTATCCCTTTAGGGACGAGATCTGTCTTCGCTTCGCCTATGTTATCCGCGAGGCTCTCAGTGCCTGAGGAGGCCTTGCGTCTATAGGCTTTAAGGATCAACGGCAGCACGAATGCCATGAGGCCGGTTGTGCTTATGACCATCGTCGCTATTAGGGCTTTCGAGAGTTTCACGAACTGCGGGTCGGCCTTAAAAAGGATGATGGAGCCGGCCGTCAAAGAGATTATGCCGGCGACGGTCAATATGCCGTGCGTCGGCGCCTTGACATCGAGCACGAAGAGCACAAAGCTGAGCAGCATCAGGATCAGGCCCGTATAATTTACCGGAAGCCCGCCCATCCCCATGAAAGCGAGGGCAAGGCCAGCGACGCCTATGACGCCGCCGACGGTCACTCCCGGAGTCGCTATCTCGAATATTATCCCGTAGAACCCTATTATAAGGAGCAGGTAGACGATATTCGGGTCTTTTAGCCCGTCCAAAAGCCCTTTAAGGGCGTTTGGACCTTCTGCCTGGGCGAAAAGCGGGGCTGCCGCCACCGCTAAAGACAAAAAGAGCGCGGCTGAAAACGGTATCCTTTTCATTTCGGCCTCCACGGTTAGGTATGTAGAAATATACCATCACGGCAGGGTAATGTCAATCCTTCGCTTCGCTCGGGACAAGACCTTAAAGAAGGGTTGACGGCGGCGCGCTTAAGTGATATCATTTTATCCCTATCCAAGAGGAAATCTATGAGTGGGGCTGTAGCTCACCCGGGAGAGCGCCTGCATGGCATGCAGGAGGTAAGGGGTTCGATCCCCCTCAGCTCCACCATTTTTTTGAATAGGTTGTAATGATCGAACCAAAGGGGGTGCGGGGGAGATCGTCCCCCGCGCAGTAGGAAGGGGTTACGCGGGGAAACCCGGGTTTCCCCGCGGGAGTCCCCGGCGGAGCCGAGGGACGACGTGAGATCCCCCTCAGCTCCACCATTTTTTTGGGAAAACAATGAAACTCGGCGTCCATGTATCCATAGCGGGGCATATCTATGAGGCGGTTGACAGGGCCGCTTCTCTCGGCTGCAACACGTTCCAGATATTCAGCCGCAACCCGCGCGGTTGGGAAGCGCTTGCCCTTGTGCCTGCCGACGTAGAGGAATTTAAAAAGCGCCGCGAAGAAAAAAAGATATCTCCGGTCGTCGTCCATATCCCTTACCTTATAAATCTCTGCTCGGGCGATGACGCGCTCTGGAGAAAGTCGGTCAACGCTTATATAGAGGACATAAAACGCGCGGACGCGCTGGAAGCGGATTATTTCGTCACGCATCTCGGGAGCCCGAAGGAGAAAGGCCGGGATTACGGCGTAGACCGGTTCTCGAAAGGGATAACCGAGGCGGTAACAAAAGCGAAGCCCAGGCTCATGATACTCCTGG
>JAQTVK010000011.1 GCA_028706795.1 Candidatus Omnitrophota bacterium
GTACCGAGTGCCTCGCGGCGATGTGGCCGACCTCGTGCGCGAGCACGCCGGCGAGCCCGTC
Organism: Candidatus Omnitrophota bacterium; assembly: GCA_028706795.1. Taxonomy (GTDB): domain Bacteria; phylum Omnitrophota; class Gorgyraeia; order Pluralincolimonadales; family Pluralincolimonadaceae; genus Pluralincolimonas. The sequence continues at coordinate 62 of JAQTVK010000011.1, forward strand.
ATCATTCGCTTTCTCGATGAGGCCGCTGTCTACATAGACGTAGCCTCCCGGCGTAGAGCGAGCGTTTACCTCCTTATTCTCCAGGACCTTAAAATAATATGTCAGGTCCTGCCTGTCGCTGACCTTTGCTATGCTCAAGCCTATCCTGTTAACGCGCTCGATCATCGCCTCATCATGCGACAGCTTATAATTAGTTTCTATCTCTGCAGAAACCTGCCCGCCGATAGCTTTTTCCTCGGCAGTACCTATCATTATATATTCTTTCCTGCCGGTGGCGGGATTTATTATCGTTGCGCAGCCGGACAGGAAAACCGATAATATAATAAATAAAACTACGATCCTTGACGGCATCTTAACCGCCGGCCCTTTTTGCGATCCAGCCGAGGATGTAATCCATTATCTCCTGCCTCTCCGTCTCCCGCAGCAACTCATGGTAGAGGCCGTCGTATAGCTTGATCTCTTTGTCCGCGAAAGCCATCTTCCGGAAAAATTCCTTTGTCCCGGACGGGTCCACCACTTTATCCTCCGTGCCTTGCAGTAACAGGACCGGGACCTTTACCGACGCCGCGTTCTCGAGGGCATACGCCGCCGCCTTTGTCGCCTCGGTAAACAACCTGAAGGAGAGGACCCTGTGGGAATGTTTGTCATGTTTCGTCTTCTCGATCAGCTCCTTATCATGCGACAGGTATTCAAAAGGCACCCTGTTCGGCGTCGTGATCCTCGGGAGGAAAAATGACAACAATCCGGCCACGCCGGCTTCTATGCCGCTTGGCGGGCTTACGAAACGCAGCGCGGGCGCGCAGGCGGCTGCGCCTTTTATCATGCCGCCGTATTTCATCGAAAAGAGCAGCGAAGTCAACCCGCCCATGCTGAGGCCCACAATAAAGGTACTGCCGCACAGCGATTCTATCTTGGCTATCTCGACAAATTGGCGCAGGTCTTCCACATAATCATCGTAGCTGTCGACATGGCACTTGAACCCGCCGGAGCGGCCGTGGCCGCGCTGGTCATACGAGAAGAAAGCCATCCCCTTTTTGCAGGCGTCCTCCGCGAAATAATTATATTTTGCCGAATGCTCGCCGAGCCCGTGGACGAGGACTACGGCGGCCTTCGGTTTTTCCGGGATGAATGCCCTGTAGAATATGTTCTGGGCGTCCTTGTTCTTGAATGAGCCTTCCGTCTTCATTATTCCGTCCTAGGACCTATACATCCCGTCGAGGACATCCTTGTATTTCTCCGCGACAACCTTACGCTTTACCTTCAGGGTAGGCGTTATCTCGCCTCCCTCGATCGTAAGTTTATTTTCCAGCAAGGCGAACTTCTTTATCTTCTCGTAATTAGGGAGGTCCTTTTGCTTCTGCTCTATCCTCTCGGTGAGGAATTCCCGGACGCGGGGATGCTTGACCAGCTCCTCGGCCTTTATGTACGGTATACCCTGCCTCAGGGCCAGGCCCCTGAGCGCGTCGAAATTAGGGACTATGAGGGCCGTAATATACGGCCTCCTGTCGCCGTGCAGGATGACTTCGTGTATATAGGAATCGGCCTTGATCAGGTTCTCTACGTTCTGGGGCGCGATATTCTTCCCGCCGGCTGTTATTATGATATCCTTCTTCCGGTCGGTTATGTGGAGGAAACCTTCCTCGTCGAGATACCCGATATCCCCGGTGCGGAACCGCCCGTCGGCGTCGAATGCCTCTTTGGTCTCGGTCTCCTTTTTATAATAGCCCTTCATTACCCCGGGGCCGGTGACAAGTATCTCTCCGTCCGGCGCTATCCCGACCTCGGTGTTATGGATGGGCTTGCCGACCGAACCGAACTTGAATGCCTTGAAAGTATTTACCGTAACGACCGGCGAAGTCTCGGTCAGGCCGTATCCCTCGAAGATGAATATCCCGACCGAATAGAAGAATTCCCCGAGCTCTCTCGAGAGCGGCGCGCCTCCGGATATGAAAAATTTTATCCTTCCCCCGACGGCATTCCTGATCTTGGAGAAGATGAAGGTTTTCGCGAATTTGTATCTAAGCCAGAAGATAGGGCCGATGCCGAGCTTGTTTAGCCTGGCATCGGCATATATTTTGGCTAGTGCGACGGACCTTTCGAAGATCCTTTTCCTGGTCCCGGAACTGCGCACTACCGAGTCCATTACGTTATCGTACATTTTTTCGTAAAATCGCGGGACTGCGCATGCGTAGGTCGGCTTTATTTCTTTCAGGTCCCGGGCCACGGTTTCATTGCTCCCGGCATACGCTATGGTCCCCCCGACAAACAGCGTGAAATAGTAGCTGGCCATCCTTTCGAATACATGGGAGAGCGGCAAAAACGAAAGGCATGTGTCATCTTCGCCGAGAGGCAGGAGGTCAAGGGAAGACCTGCAGTTCGAAAGGAAGTTGTCATGCGTCAGGCAGACGCCTTTCGCCGCGCCGGTCGTGCCTGATGTATAGATTATCGAGGCAAGGCTATTCTTGTCCGCGGCGTTAAGCCGCGATTCGAATTCGTCCCTCAGCTCCGGCGCCTTCCCCTCTCCGGCCTTAAGGACCGCCTCAAGCGGGATGATGGCGGGATCGGCTATCTTTTCCGGAGGATCCATGAACACTATCGTCCTGAGCTCCGGGAGCCTCGGTTTTATCGAGGCTATCTTATCCATCTGTTCCCGGGTCGAGACTATGACCATCGCGCAGCCGGAATCCCTGAGGATATATTCCATCTGGTGAGGGACATCGGTGGGATAGAGCGGCACATCGGCGCACCCGAGGGAAAGGACGGCAAGGTCGGAATAGGCCCATTCAGGGCGGTTCTCGGAAAGAAGCCCGACCTTCTCGCCGGGCTTAAGCCCGAGGGATACCAGCCCGAAGGCGAGGTCTTTTACTTTGCCCTCGGCCTCGGCCCAGCTTATATCGCGGTACTTACCGTTCTCTTTCGACCTGAGGGCGCATTTCTTCCCATACTTGTTCGCCCTCGAAAAAAACATTAAGGGGATCGTGTCTTCACGCATCAGGATATCCCATTAGAACATCACTTTCCGCGCGCGATTCATCCCGATAGCCAGTTTGAGGAGGTTGACCCTCCTGAGGCCTTTCTTTATCACGGCCATCCTCGACTTGCCTTTCGGCGTCTCGGATACCGTAAAGAAGTCCTCGGCCAGCTCGACCAGCAGCTCCGGATATTCTTTGAAAAATTCGGGATGTTTCGTCGCGAAATTTGAAATGCCTTTATAGCGCTTCAGGTCCTTGAACACAAAAGAGTTTTCCAACCGCTTGCGGTATCCGGCGAGCCCGTTCTCGGAGAAATCGTTCTTCTGCTTCGCCTCTATTATCGCCTCGGCAGCGTACAGGCCCGAGGCCATCGCCAGGTTGGAGCCCTCGTGGAACATCGGGTTCATGTTGACGAAACCGGCGGCGTCGCCTGCGATGATGAGCCCGTCCATCGTTAGTTTAGGAAGATGGTCGTACCCGAACTCAGGTATCAGGTGCGCCGCATATTCCAGGAGCTTCCCGCCTTTTACCAGCCGCTTTATCGACGGGTGTTCCTTGAAATTCTCTATGAGGTCATTAGGCGTCAATTTGTTGTATTTCAGGTCCCTGGTCGAGACACCGATGCCGACCGAGATCGACTCCTTGTTCGTATAGATAAAGGCCGAGCCGACCATGCCCTTTACCGAGCCGCCGAAATATTCGAGCGATACGCCTTCCTCTCCCTCGAGGTTGAACCTCTCCTCGATGACTTCCTTCGGCAGCGAGACGACTTCCTTGCAGCAGGTGACCATATGCTCGGGTATGTGCCTCTCCCTCAGGCCTAACCTTTCGGCGAGGAGCGAACCGACCCCTTCCGCGACCACGATCGCGTCGGCGAAGAGGTCGCCGTCCTCGAGGCGCGTCTTGACCCCGACCGCTTTTTTGCCTTCGGTGATGATCTTGTCCACGACCGCCTGGTTGAGCACCATTACTCCGGCGTCTTCCGCTTTCTTGGCATACCACGCGTCGAATTTCCCGCGCAGGACCGTGAAGGTGTTATTGAACGGCGGCTTGTTGAAGCCTTCGAACCTCATCCCCATCTGCAGCTCCGAATCGGCGGACAGGACCGAGAAGACTTTTTTTACGACGCGCCTTTCCACCGGCGCCTCTTCCCAGAAATTCGGGATGACCTTGTTCAGTATCGTCGAATATAATATGCCGCCCATCACGTTCTTTGAGCCGGGCGCCTCCCCGCGCTCGAGCAACACCACGCTCAGACCCGCCTTCGCGAGCGTATATGCGCATGTCGTCCCTGCCGGGCCGGCGCCGACTACGATACAATCGAACTTCTCACCGCTTGCCATCAGTTCCTCTCCTTGTCTGGATGATCATTCCTCTATCAAAGCTTTTATCTGCGGAAGCATTCTTTCCGCCTCCTGCTCGCCGCGCCTTATCAGCGCCTCTACTTTATACAATTCAAACCACGCCGCGTTCGGGAGGACCGGATGTATGACGCAATCCGCGTCCTTGGACGAGGCCTCGGCGAATGCATACTGCATCGCCAGCGAAACGCTCATCATCACATCAAATACGTTAGGCGCGAATGTCCGGCGCATCCAGTTCTTAAAATTATAGGCGAGGCGCGAGAATACCGTGCGCTGCGACAGCCTTATTTCTTCGGCCCTGCGTTTCTCCTCGAATTCCTTGAAGGCCTTCATCATCTCTTCCTGGCTTGGCAGGCAATTCACCGCTATTATCTTCTTCGCGCCGAGTTTCGTCAGGACGTCTATCGGCACCGGGTCGAGGGTGCCGCCGTCGATAAGGAAGTCATCCCCGTATCTTACGGGTTTTATAAACGCGGGGATAGAGCATGATGCCCTGAGCGCGTCGACAAGGCTGCCCTCGTCAAAAATTATGTTCTCCCGCGAGCGGAGAGTATTCGCGATGATCTTCAGCGGGATATTCGTATCGTGGAACGTCTTCTTTCCGAGATATTCGCGGAAAAATTTCTTGAAATTATTCCCGTTCATGAAACCATGCAGCGGCATGAGCGAGAAATCCGCCAGCGAAAGGAGCAGGTCCTTCCTCTTGAATTTCAGCGCTATCTTTTCAAGTTCCTCGGCCTCTATGCCGGACGCCCAGAAAGCGCCGACCACAGCGCCTATCGACGTGCCGGCTATGAAATCTACCGGTATCTTCTCCCTCTCCAGCACTTTCAATACGCCTACATGGACAAGCCCGAGCGCCGCGCCGGAACCGAGCGCAAGGCCGACGAGGATCTTCCCGATCTCGCGCGCGATCCTCCTTACCGACCTCGAATAAAGGCTCTCCGGGACCGCCAGGACCGGCGGCAATCCCGCCGACATCACCCCGGCCAGTAATCCCAGGTCGGGCAACGTGGCATAAGCCTTATGCCCCAGCAACTTGACCTCTTCCTCAAAACTCTCGGTCCGCACGAACTCGTTTATTATCGCCTTAACGGTATTTTCGGGATCCTTCACCGTCTTTTTAAGTTCGTTTATCAGTTTTCCCGTCGCCTTAAGGTTGTGTTCATTGCAGTCGCTGACTACATGTATGAGATCCGATTGCCCGAGGAGCGCGTAAGTCGGTTTGTCTATCTCCGCCGGCATGTCGACGATGACGTAATTGAACTCGGACGCCAGGGAGCTTAAGAAAGAGATGACATGCGCCGGCTGGATCTTACTGTGGTCGTCACAGCCCATGTTAAGGAGATATATGCCCCCGGCTTCGTATTTCGCTATAAAGGATTTGGCCTCTTCGTAATCCATGCTGTGGTGTTTCAGGTCGACGCATTTAAGGTCATCCATCCGCAGCATCGAGGAACATTCGTTCCCCGAATGGCTCATATCAAGGAGTATGACCTTTTTGCGCGTCTCATATGCCAGCGCTATCGCGAGATTGGCGGCATACATGGTCCGGCCGGATTTTTTGGCAAGCCCGAAGACGGATATTATCGAAGCTTCGAAGACAGTCCTCGACTTCGACTCTTCCTTCTTCAGGCGGTGCGAGAGGGCCTCGGTGAGTTTCAGGGCAAGTTGGGGTATCTCCTTGAGCAGGACGTCAAAATTCTTTTTGTCTATGCGGAGGACCAGCGAATCGTTTATTATGCGGACCGAAGCGGAGTGGGGTTCTTTGGTAAGCAGCGAGACTATACCCACATAGTCTCCGCGATGCAGATGGACAAGCGTCTTCTCTTCCCCGGACGGCGTCTTCACGAAAACCTTCGCCCTTCCGGTGATCATGCAGTAAAAAGAGTCGGGCGGCGCGCCTTCGCGGTAAAGGATATGGTCCCTCCTGTATTCGGCTATATAGGAATTATCCTCTATCAGCTTTTGGGCCGCGCTCGGGAGGCCTGAGAAGATAGGTATTCTTCTTATTATGGACGCTTTGTCTATACTTGGGTTGGCAGGGTTCATCCCTTGTATTATATAGGCTTGGGAGGGAAAAGTCAAAAAAAACGCCAACGGCTCTAAACCCCTTCGCTGCTGCTTGCTGCGATACTGCCGCTTGCTTCTTGAATCCTGCTAGCCGTTGGCAATCATTATCAGTTGACCGTTAAGGGGGCAACCTACGCCTTTGACCTTTTCTCCAGTTTCGGCAACCTTTCCGCCTTGTCCCTGAACTGCGGGATTTAGGCTTGAGGTTTTGCGTCCCGCCCTTTCGGTGCCGACTGATGCGGCATCAGTGTGTTTTGGCCTATTCACACTGAGCGGCTTTGCCCTCTTCGGTCAATTGAAGTATGCCATATTTTGGGTAAAATACAAGGGGCAAAAAGTTATGCGTAGCCGAGCATCTTCAGCGCGTTGGGGTCTTTGCGCCAGTTCTCGTGGACTTTGACCCACAGCTCGAGGTAGGCGTGCCGGTCGAGGAGCTTCTGGATCTCCCTCCTCGCGGTCTCTCCGATGGCTTTCAGCATTTGGCCCTTATGGCCGACCAGTATCTTCTTCTGCGAATGGCGCTCGACATATATCACGGCCCTTATATACACGAGTTTCCTCGGGCGTTCCGTAAATTCCTCTATCAGGACCGCGACCGAGTGCGGGACCTCCTCGTGCGTCATCTCGAGGGCCTTCTCGCGGATTATCTCCCCGGCCATGAACCTTTCGGTCCTGTCGGTAAATTGTCCGTCCGGAAAATACTTCGGCCCCTCGGGAAGGTACTCGATGACCTTCTTAAGGAGGACGTCCATATTGTCGCCGTTCGCCGCCGACGTAGGGATTATCTCCTTGAAATCGTAGAGCCGGGCCCCGTCCTCGATAAGCGGCAGGGCGAGCGATTTGCTCCTCAAGTCAATCTTGTTTATCAACAGGATGGCCGGCTTTTTCGCGGCCTTCACCAGGTTGAATATGATCATATCTTCCGGGGTTATGCCTTTTGTGACGTCCAGGATGAAGACGATGAGGTCTACTTCGAGCAGGACGTCCTTCGCGACCTGGGTTATCTGTTTTCCGAGGAGGTTCTTGGGCTTATGTATGCCCGGTGTATCGACGAATACCACTTGCGCCTCGGGGCGGGTCAATATCCCCTGTATCTTGTTGCGCGTCGTCTCGGGTTTCTGCGTGACGATGGCGATCTTCTCGCCCACAAGGCGGTTAAGGACCGTGGACTTGCCGACGTTCGGCCTTCCTATTATCGCCACGAACCCGGACTTAAATCCCTTTTTATCGGCCATGTCAGTAGAGCCTGCCTTTATTTAATTCCGTAAGCCAGCGTTTTTCGAATTCTTTCATGGATAAGTTGGATTTCCTCTTTATGACCGCCTCGAACGTTTCTCCCTCCCCCATCGCCTTAAGTATCTCGCGGATAGTATATTTGTTATACCTTTTCATCATATAGGCCGCGATAGTACACGCCTCCTCGCACGCGAGCCAGTAGCGCTGCTGGTCGTCCGACGACTGCAGCGCCATATCGAGGCCGTCAAGCGGGATCAGCCGGTTCTTATCGGCCGCGGCCCTTAATGCAGCCATGCGGTTTTTCATGTATCTGGAACCTTCGTAATATGCGAGCCCCTCGTTTAACCACAGCGGCGCTTTTCCGTTGGAAAGGTCTTCCACGAGCAGGTGGGTATATTCATGCCAGACCAGCCCGCGTATGTGGTCGGGCGTATAATCCGCGCCTATCAGGGGAAGCCGTATCTTGCCGTCATATCCGCCCTGTGTCCCGGCCGGCCATCCGCCCAGGGTCTCGAACTGCTCCCTGTCGGATATCAGGACCGCTATCCTGTAATCGGGGCGGTAATCGAAATCCTGCCCGAGGAGCCTGTACGCCTCCTGGAGATAATACCTGACATTATAGCTTAACCTGGCGCCTTCGCGCGAATATTTGATCTCGAACCGGTCCATCCCGGTCGAGCGGTAATTCTTCTCGACCTCCGCCTCCTTGGCCAGTTTCGCTATTTTTTCTTCAAGGTCTTTCCTGTATTTATAATCCGGGGCCGCAGTTAACACTTTTTCCCAAAGAATTTTCGCCTCATCCATCTTCTGCGACAGGTATTTTATGTCGCCCAGCATGACCAGCGAATTCACGTTCTCCGGGTCAAGTTTCAGCGCCGCTTCAAAATATTTTTGCGCGGCAGCGAGATCCCTCTTGTTGTATTCGTCCGTGCCCTGGCCGGTGTAGGCGACGGCGAGATTCTTCTTTATCACCTTGTCCGACGGGTTAAGCTTATACGCCTGCTCGAGGTAGGAGACTGCGGCCGTCATAGCGCCGTCCTTGAACGCCTTGACGCCCATTTCGTTATACATCGCGGCCGCCATCGGGTCGTTTATGACGCGGCCGTAGGCCGTGACCGGCGTGACAACGGCCAGGATGGCCACAAAAATTTTGAGGATCCCTGATTTCATGTTATAATCAGTATACCTTAACCGGAAACGCATGTCCATATGAGCATAAGACCGTTCGAAAAATTAACCGGGATAATGGCGCGCCTGCGCGCGGATGACGGCTGTCCGTGGGACAGGGCGCAGACCCACTCCTCCCTCAAAAAACACATAATAGAAGAGGCCTATGAGCTCTGCGACGCGATAGATTCCAAGGATCCCGGGAAACTGAAGGACGAGCTCGGGGATTTCCTCTTCCAGGTCATCTTCCAGGCCCAGATCGCGAAAGAGCGCGGCGCATTCGATATCGACGATGTCCTGCGCGCATCGGCAAAAAAGATGCTAAACCGCCATCCGCACGTCTTCGGTAAACACAGGGCGAAGGACCAGGACGACGCTTATAAACACTGGCAATCGCGGAAAGAGCAGGAAAAATCCTATAAAGACAGGAAGGGCATTTTAGACGGCGTCCCGAAGACACTGCCGGCGCTGATCAAGGCCCAGAAAGTCTCGAGGCGCGCAGCCCACCGGGGATTCGACTGGCCGGATGTGAAATTCGTAGTCGATAAGGTGCATGAGGAACTTGAAGAGGTAAAGGCGGAACTAAAGAGCGGTAATAAGCGCCGCCTCGCCGAGGAGATCGGCGACCTGTTGTTCGTCATCGCGATACTCTCGCGTTTCGGCGGCATCGACGCCGAGGAATCCCTCCACAGCGCCACCAAAAAATTCGCCAAGCGGTTCGGGAATATCGAGCGGGTGCTGAAAAAACGGAACAAAAAAATAAACGAATGCGGTTTCGAAGAGCTCTACCGGCTATGGAGAGAGCTGAGGTAATTCTCCTCCCCCCTCCGCGTGCGGCCCCGAGATCTTTTTATGCAATCTTTTTGTCTGGAGGCAGAACGCCTCGATCTTCGCTTCTATCAAAGGCGGGAAAGGAGTGCCGTCTATCTCTATCGACAGGAAAGGAAGCTCCTCCACTTCCTTGAGCCCCGGGAATTCCCGGTCGGATAAATCCTTTTTTGTGCTCAAGTTCATGCTTCCGTTCAATATCGACTCGATTATCCTGGTGGGCAGGCACGCGAACGGCCCGACGCTTATCACCCCGGAGACCGATTCGACTATCTCGTTCAATGCCGAGCCCACGACGACGATGGATTCCCCGGTAAGCTGTTCGTCGATAAAGTTCTTCCCGGCTTTCATTATCTTTTCTATGTCTATCGCCTCATTGTGGAACAGCCCGGAGCCGGCGAGTATGCCCTTTATCTTCTTCTCATAGCTCCTCTGCAAAAATGTCTTCACGAAGAATTCTATCTTGCCGGATATGCCCAGGTTCGATTCTATCAGTTTATTCTTCACCAGGTAATCGACATAGCAGATCCACTCGAGGACCGGGGAGGTCTTCGCGACGATCCCTTTCTGCGCGAGCCTCTCGATCAGCGGGTTGCAGCAGAAATCGTCGCGCCTCACGTATATCTCCCCCATTATAGCCACCGTGGTCGCCTCGGAGAGCGGATATTTCAGCGGGATAGCTTTAAGCGTTGCGGCCGCCTCTTCAAGGACTTCATAAAGGCCGACACCTTTTCTCTCGAGACAAAGCACGATATTATGCCACTGCTCATCGAATATCACGATCGCTTTTTCTTTGTCTTTCGCCAGGGCCTTAAGCGCGTTCTTTATGTCATACATCGCGTCGTAGATGAGCGCGCCTTTAAGTATGAGTATGTTGAAGTTGTTGCCCATGCCCAGGTAGCTGTTCTGGGTGTCCATCGAATATACCGCCAGGTCTTTTATCCGCTTCTTCCTTATAAGATCGTTGAAGAACGTCTTGTATTGACCAAACCTGCAGTTCCCGCCGGTCGAAGGCATGAAATACACGAGTATATCCCCGTCCCTGCGGTTCTCCAGGTATCTCATAAGGCTCCCGGCGCTTAATATGAGCGGCAGGCATTCCTTGCATGTCGTATTCGCCCGCCCGTGTTTAAGCGAGGTGCCGTCGGACGGCTGGAGAGGTATCGCATTTATCCCCGCCGTCCTGAAAACGGCAGCCAGCGCTTCCGGGCCCATCGTCCCCATCGGCGGCAGCAGCAGTTTTACTCTCTTGTCGTCGATGCCGTAATGCTTCCCGTCCGAAGATACCACCCATAGTTTCTTTTTGTAGTCCACGCAGCGCGCCGGAGTGAACGCCTCTCTTCCATCCCCGGGAGCGGCGTCGAGCTTCCGGGACCTTTCCACTATATCCAGGAAGGCCTCTACCCTCGTATTAATGCCCGCATCCGCGGTATGGCTGTCGATCTCGAGGATAAGGATAGGCTTCTTATCCATCATATCCCTGACGTTACCGACGATGAACGAATCCGGGCCGCAGCTGAAATTTGTCACGAATACCGGGTAAAGCTGCGGATGTTTTTTTATAAAACGCGCGGCCTTCAGTATCATCTGCCCGCTCGCCCAGTACATATTCGCGTCGTCAGACTCATCCTCATACGGCAAACAGTCGAACGGCATGACCGTCACCCCGCGCGACGAAAACTTATCCGGTATCGCCATGTTCGCTTCCGCGGCAAATGTGTTATACGCCCTGCCCAAGAGGACCACGGCTATCCTCTCCGGGTCTTTCTTTAATTCTTCGAGGCACTCTTTCCCGTATCGCTTAAGGCCCTTCGTGAAATCATCCTGCCTGCCGCACGCCGCCTCATAAGCCTTTACGGCATCCCTTTTCCGGAACCCCATCTTCACCGCCATTTCCACAAATGGCTTGCGGGCTCCGTCGAGCCCTTTCGAAAAATCCAATACCGGGACGAGGACATTGTTCTTATCGAAGCTCTTAAAAGTGCTGCGCAGGTAATACGGCTCGCTCTGGAGGATGACGCATGTGGATTGCTGCTCTTTCCTCGACTTTTCCGCTTTCTTGGATTTAAGCTCCAGGATCTGCGGCAGGAATATATAATCCAGGCCTTTCTCGAGGAGGTTGTGGAAGAGGCCGTGGGCTATCTCGGCGGGATAACAGAACGGCGCCCTTTTATGCTGTACGCCGTAGTCGGATATGGCGTCCGAGACCACGACCCTCATCCCCAAAGCGTCGAAAAAACCGCGATATAACGGGAAGAAGGTATGGGTGAGGAATGACCTGCTTATCCCTACGGTCTTTGCGGCCGCCGGCGCGGCTGTCCCTGAGGCGAGCGGCGCGAAAAGTTTATCCTGGCGCATCTTGACCAGGTTCAATTTTGTCTCGTCGACATTTACCGAATGGTTTATATTATAATACCTGTTGCACGAACCGCCGAAGAGGTAGATCCTGCCGCCGATCTCTATGCGGAGGATGCTGCAGCCCCGGTCGCATCTTTCCGCGCCGCCTTTGCATTTAAAGCTGTCGTGATATTTTACATCCCTGCCGATAAGCCCGGAAAGCTCGAAATCTTTCCTCTTGAGCAGCGCCTTGTCCAGCTTCTCCTTTATCTCCAGGGCCGCCCCGAAAGCGCCCATAAGCCCGGGCTCCGGCGGCACCACTATCTTCTTGCCCAAAAGCGAGGCCATTGCGACAGGCACGGCCTTGTTGTAACATACGCCTCCCTGCATGAGGACCTTTTCTCCTACTATCCTGTTGCCTTTGACGCGGTTGCTGTAATTCATGCATATCGAATACACCAGCCCGGCGACGATATCCTCTTTCTTGAGCCCTTCGTAAGAAGCGGTCTTGATGTCGCTGCTTATGAAAGCGGCGCACTGGTCGTTGAAATTAGGCGGGCTTTCGCCCTTCATCGCGTACCGTTCTATCTCGCGCAGCTCAACGC
>JAQTVK010000139.1 GCA_028706795.1 Candidatus Omnitrophota bacterium
CCGCAATGTGGACGGGAAGGCCGGTCTGTTCCGAAAGGAGCTTGTCCAGGCCCCTAAGTAATCCGCCGCCGCCTGCCAATACCATCCCGCGCTCTATGAGGTCGGCGGAAAGTTCCGGCGGTGTGCGCTCGAGGGTTATCCTGACCGCTTCTACTATCGCGGCGATCGGCTCGGCGAGCGCTTCCCTGACTTCCTCGGAAGAGATTGTGACCGTCTTCGGGAGGCCGGCGACCAGGTCGCGGCCGCGGACTTCCATCGTCATCTCTTCTTCGAGCGGATAAGCCGAACCTATCTTTATCTTTATCTCTTCGGCGGTGCGTTCGCCGATCATGAGGTTATAAGTCTTTTTCAGGTGCTGTATTATCGCGTCGTCCATCTCGTCGCCGCCGATGCGGATCGATTTCGAGTATACGACGTCGGAGAGCGAGACTACTGCCATTTCTGTCGTGCCGCCGCCGATATCGATTATCATGTTGCCGGCGGGTTCCTGTATCGGCAGGCCTACGCCTATCGCGGCCGCTATCGGCTCCTCGACCAGGTATACCTCGCGGGCGCCTGCCCTCTCGGCCGAATCCTTGACAGCGCGCTTCTCGACCTCGGTTATGCCCGAAGGTATGGCGATGACCATGCGCGGCCTGACCAAAACTCTCCTGTTGTGGACCTTATTAATAAAATAACGGAGCATCGCCTCCGTTATCTCAAAATCAGCGATGACTCCGTCTTTCATCGGCCTTATGGCCACTATCGAACCGGGGGTGCGGCCTAACATCCGCTTCGCCTCTTCGCCGACCGCCAGGACGTGGTTAGTCCCCTTCTCTATGGCGACGACCGAAGGTTCGCAAAGCACTATCCCTTGGCCTTTTACGTAAACGAGCGTGCTTGCCGTGCCAAGGTCGATGCCCATGTCATTGCTGAACATGCCGGAGATATTGTTAAATCCCCTCTTCAAGACATCGAAAACATTCATTTTGACCCACCCTCCCAGTATTTTAAGAGAATACCAAACAACCGCCTGATTGTCAATAATTAAAGCAGCTGCCGCGGCTTGCGCCACTCCCTTATCCACATATACGAAGGCCCTTCGACCTTGTGTTCTTGCAGGAAGTTGGCCTTGAAATTTAAGTCCCGCTCGGCCTTGCTTTATTACTCGCCTTTAGCAGGTATCTACTGCGTCATAAACCGGCTCTTCGCGGGACGTTAAATTTCAAGGACTGAAAAAACACGAAGGCCTACGGGCCGTATATTCATGCTAAAGAAGCGCAAGCCGCAGCGGCAAATTCACTGATTAGAGAACGAGGGCTTTTCCCCCTCATCGCATTGGAAAAACCCGAGTTCTAGGCCCCTGTGAATTTGCGGCTGCAGCTTATATCAAAAGTGAATTTAAGTCCTTAAGGAAGTCCGGGTATGACTTGGCGATGCAGTCGGTGTCGTCGACCGTGGTCTCGCCCTTCGCGGCAAGGCCGGCTATGACCATAGACATCGCTGTCCTGTGGTCGCTGAAGCTCATCGCGGTTATGCCGTTGAGCGAGCCGGTGCCCTCAATAATTATATCATCGCCTTTCACTTCAAATTTGGCGCCCATATTCCTGAGGTTCGCGCCCATCGAGCTTATCCTGTCGGTCTCTTTTACTTTTAGTTCGCCTGCTCCGTGTATCACAGTAATGCCTTCGGCATATGCCGCCGCGACCATGATCGCCGGAAGTTCATCTATGCAACGCGGTATCAGATTGCTTTCGACCCTCACGCCGTGCAACTTGCTGCTTGCGACCGTTATATCGCCTATCGGTTCGGATATTCCGGCATGAAGATTTTTAATGCTAATCTTAGCTCCCATCATCTCCAGGATATCTATTATGCCCGTCCTTGTCGGGTTGACGCCGACTGACTTTAAAATTATCGATGAGCCGTCCAGTATCGAGGCCCCGACGATGAAGAAAGCGGCACTTGAGATATCCCCGGGGATCTCTATGTTCGCCGCCTTGAGGTTGGTCCCCCCCGTTACACAAGCCCTCAATCCCTGGACTGAGACGTTCGCGCCGAACACCTTGAGCATCCGTTCCGTGTGGTCCCTGGACCTATCGGGTTCGGAGACCGATGTCGTTCCGTTCGCGTATAGCCCTGCGAGGAGGATTGCTGATTTCACCTGGGCGCTGGGGATCTTTGACATATATGTTATCGCTTTTAACTTTTTGCCGATCACCGTGATCGGCGCATAATTGGCGTTGTCCTCGCCCTCGAATTCCGCGCCCATCAAGCTCAACGGCTCGGTAACACGCTTCATGGGCCTGTTCGATAAGCTTTCGTCCGCCGTCAAAGTAGCACAGAAAGCCTGTCCGGCTAAAATACCTAGGAGCAGCCGCATCGAGGTGCCGGAATTGCGCATGTAGAGAGGGCCTTCTGGTTCTTTAAGGCCGTAAAGGCCCTGGCCCGTTATGGTTAATTCGTTGAAATTTTCTGCGATATCCACGCCGAGAGCGCGGAATGCTTCCATCGTGGTGAGGGTGTCATCGGATTGCAGTATGTTTTTTATGACGCTCGTCCCGTTTGCGAGCGAGGCGAGCATTATGGCCCTGTGGGTGATAGATTTATCGGCAGGTACGGAGAGAGAACCGGCTAATCTTTTATCGGGTTTTATTGTCGAAGGTTCCAACTTACATAGCTTTCGCTATGTCGCCCTCTTTGATCTCACCGCTGTCAGGCAGTATGTTGGCGGCCGACATCGTCTCGTAGACCTTCTCGACCTGGGCCTTGGCGACAAGCTTATTGTTCCTGTAGACACCGAATGTCACGCCCGGGGTGATGCCTTTATTGTTGCCTGCGGCGACGACTATAAAATTAAATTCCTTATTCACTACGAGGACTTTGCCTTCGGCCTCGACGCCGGGCTTCACCACTATCCTTCCGATATCTACTTCCTTTTTCGCCTGGAGTTCCTCCACCTGTTTTGAAAGGCTCTGGTTGGCAACCTGCAGGTCATCCAATTTCTTCTGGGCCGCGGCGTATTCCTTCTGGAGTTTATCAAACTGTTCCTGGACGGCGGCGCGGGAAGTCTTCTCGCTCTCCCAGTTCGTCTTTATATCTTCGAGTTCTTTATCTTTATCGTCCA
>JAQTVK010000140.1 GCA_028706795.1 Candidatus Omnitrophota bacterium
TTTTATCTTTCTTATCGAACGATCGTTGTTGAGCCCCAGGACGAGGACATCCCCGAGCGACCTGGCCTTCTCAAGGTATTTCACGTGCCCTGCGTGCAGGATGTCGAAACACCCGTTCGTAAAGACGATCTTTTTGCCTTTTGCGCGAAGTCTTGAGGCAAGCGCCTTTACTTTAGAAAAGGAGGTTATCTTTTTTTCCGTCATTATGGGACCCCGCCGGTAAATTAGAACAACGCTTCCTCTGCCAACTGGCAGAGGATATGGACCACAGTGACGTGGGCTTCCTGGATCCTCGGGGTAGACCCGGAAGGGACTATTATGGGGATCTTCGCTATTTTGGCCAGCCCGCCGCCGTCGCGTCCCGTGAGCGCGACCGTAACCAGGCCCTTTTTATTGGCGAGCTCTACCGCCCTGATGACGTTCTTCGCGTTCCCGCTCGTTGATATCCCGACCGCGACATCGTTATTTCCCGCGATCGCGTCGAGTTGGCGCGAAAACACTTCATCATATGAATAGTCGTTGGCTATCGCCGTAATTATCGAGGTATTGGTGGTCAGGGCTACCGCCGGGACCCCTTTCCTCTCCTTCAGGAATTTCCCGACGAGTTCGGCCGCCATATGCTGGCTGTCCGCGGCGCTTCCGCCGTTTCCGAAGATTATGACCTTGCCGCCGGACCTCAGCGATTCGATAACGGCGTCGGCGGCTTTTTCAATAGCGCCGGCCTGCGACACCAGGAGGTCTTTCTTTACGGAGATGCTCTCTTCCAGTATACTTTCTATCTTTTTTTTCATTTTCACCCGAAGAATGTTTTGGCCATCTCGTAGAAATCCTGGTCGACCGTCTTTAAGGTGCCGACGGCTTTATCGATCGGGACTTCCTTTATCTTGTTTCCCTGGAGGCTGACCATATAACCGAATTTGCCCTGTTTGACGAGCTCGACGGCCTTGACGCCGAACCTGGTCCCGAGGACCCTGTCGAACGCCGTAGGCGAACCGCCGCGCTGGATATGCCCCAGCACAGTCACCCTTGTCTCAAAACCTGTCTTCTTCTCGATCAATTCGCCGAGGCGCTGGCCGATCCCGCCAAGCCTTACGTGGCCGAACTCATCGAGCTTCTCGGTCTGCAGGATCTCTTCATCGCCGAACTTCGCACCCTCAGCGACTACGACGATCGAGAAATTCTTCCCGTGTTCGTGGCGTTTCTTGATCACGGTGCATACCTCATTGATATTTATCGGTATCTCGGGGATCAGTATCACGTCCGCTCCCCCGGCGATGCCCGCGTACATCGCGATCCAGCCGGCGTGGCGGCCCATGACCTCGGCGATCATTATCCTGTTATGGCTCTCGGCCGTGGTATGGAGCCTGTCGATGCAGTCCATCACTATATTTATCGCGGTATCGAAACCGAACGTATAATCGGTCTCGTTCAGGTCGTTATCTATGGTCTTCGGGACGCCGACAGCCTTAAGCCCTTCTTTCACAAGTTTATTTGCGACACCGAGCGTGTCCTCGCCGCCTATGGCTATCAGGGCGTCGAGCCCGAATTTCTTGAAATTTTCTTTTACTTTCTGGACGGCCCCCTCTTGCTTGTAGGGATTGGTCCTTGAAGTGCCTAATATCGTGCCGCCTTTCGGCAGGATCCCGGAGACCGACCGCAGGTCCAGAGGTATGACATCCCCTTCTATGATACCTTTCCAGCCGTTCTTAAAACCTACTGCTTCATATCCTTCCGCATAGGCTTTCTTGACAACTGCCCTGATGACGGGGTTCAAGCCCGGACAGTCGCCGCCTCCGGTAAGCACTCCCAACCTTTTCATCCGATCCTTCCTCCTTTTGTCTTTTTTATTCGTTCTTGTAATCAAACCCGCCGAACGGGATGCTTACGTCGTCCTTATCCTTGCCCTTTTTCGCTGCGGGCTTGGCCTCGGGACGGGTCATTATCTTTGTGACGTGTATCTTTATGATGATCGGCTCGTCTATGCCGAGCATTTCCTGTATCTTCGCCTTTACGAGGCCCTGTATCTTCTCGGTGGCCTCGGGGATGTTAGCGTCCGCCCAGAATATCACCTTGGTGGATATGTCGATGCCCTTCTTGGTCGCTATGCAATCCGACTTCATCTCCTTGACCTCGGGAAGGGACGACCCTATCTTCCTGATGAACTCCTCTATCGCCGAAAGTGAGATCGAAACCTGGCCGTCGGGATTATTGAACGCTATGTTCTTCTGCCTCTGGATGCGCGCGACCGTAAACTGGTAGCTCGCCCACGATATAACAATGAGAAGAAAGCCGACCGCTCCCACCCCGATCCGCAAAGTCGTAGAGGCGTTGATCGAGTCGAGCGCGTTCATTATAGGTTCGCTCTCTACAGACCTTATGGATACGGCAATAAGGAAAAGGCCGATCGTAATAAAGACTATCAGGAAAAACATCATCGTTATCTTGTTCAATATGTTCATTGTGTGGCCTCCTTTTCTGCCATCTTCTTCTCTATGAATTCGGTCGTGACCTCGCCGCGAAGGAACGCGGGATCGGCGGTGAGGCGCTTGTGGAAATCTATCGTCGTCTTGATCGGTTCGATGGTGAACTCCGACAGGGCCCTCTGCATCACCTGTATCGCCTCGGACCTGTTCTTGCCGTAAGTTATAAGTTTGGCTATCATCGAATCGTAAAAAGGCGGTATCGTATATCCCTGGTAGACGTGCGAATCGACGCGGACACCCGGCCCGCCCGGCGTATGGAAGAAAGTGACTTTCCCGGGACAAGGCATGAAGTTGTTGTCGGCGTCCTCCGCGTTTATGCGGCATTCGATCGCGTGGCCGCTGAATTTGATATCGTCCTGGCTGTAGGAGAGCCTTTCGCCGGCCGCGATCTTTATCTGCTCCTTTACGAGGTCTATCCCGGTGACCATCTCGGTGACCGGATGCTCGACCTGGATCCTCGTATTCATCTCCATGAAATAATAATTGCCATGCTCGTCCAGGAGGAACTCTATCGTGCCGACGTTCGTATAATTCCCCGCCTTCGCGCCTTTTACCGCCGCGTCGCCCATCTTCTTCCTTAGCTTGGGATCGACCGCCGGTGAAGGGGATTC
>JAQTVK010000141.1 GCA_028706795.1 Candidatus Omnitrophota bacterium
CCCTTGACTAATTCGGCGTTGACAAATATATTATCGACGTAGACGTAGGCGAGCGTCCTGCCGTATTTGTCGGCCTTTCCCACGTCGTATTCCAGCTTTACGGTCTTGCCCTTGACAAGCCTTTCGTTCTCCTTTTTGGCTTCGCCGTAATACGGCTTGCCCCTCTCGGGAGTATCCATGCCAATGTATCTTACATGCCTGCCGTCTTCCAATACCACGGTATCGCCGTCTATTACCCTGGCGACGCGCAGCTCTTCCGTCCGGCCGGATTTTGCCGCTTCGGCCTTTGCGGAACCGCAGGTAAATATTAATGATGCGGAAACAGCAAGGGCAAAAAATATGGCCGCAACGGGCCTTGTCCTACTTAACATAATGATAGATTTTATCACGACCGGAGGAGATAGTCAATAAATTGGTGGGCCTAAATAAAGCCTTTATCTTTGAGGAATTTCTCGGTGATATTTGAGGGTTTTTCACGCCCTGAATATTTCGCCGCATATTTGCCGAGCATATCGGTCTCAAGATTGACCTTATCGCCGGCCTTTCTCGAGCCCAGCGTTGTAGCCCGGGCCGTGTGCGGGATTATATAAACTGAGAATGAATCACCATCCAGGGCTGCGACAGTCAGGCTTACGCCGTCTACGGCTACCGAACCCTTGAGGACGATGCCGTCGAGGATATCTTTGGCGGCTTTTATCTCCAGCAATATCTCGCCCTTTTCCTCTTTCTTTGACTTTATTATGCCGGCGCCGTCGACATGGCCGGTCACGAAGTGGCCGCTCACCTTCCCGCCGCTTAAGAGCGCCCCCTCGAGATTTACTTTCTCGCCTTCTTTCAGGTCGCCGAGGCAGGTCTTCTTCAGTGTCTCTCGTATCGCCTCGACGGAAAAACTGTTTTTCCCGGCCGCGATGACGGTCAGGCAGGCGCCGTTCACGGAAACCGAATCCCCCTTCTTCAGGCCCTCGAGTATCTTTCCCGCTTTGATGGTAAATACCGCGGGTTCACTCGACCTGTTGACCTTTTCAACGACACCTAATTCTTCTATTATACCGGTAAACATTTATTTTATTATGTACCCCTCAATAAGGAGATCGTCCCCGATCTTGCGGAAAGACGTTTTATTAAGCCTTATGGCCTTGCCGGCTTTATCGACGCCTTCTCCCTCTACTGACGTCGCCGCCTTACGCCCACCGATTATTTTAGGCGCTATAAAAAAATATACTTTATCTACGACCCTGGATTCCAGCGCCGAGGCGACCGTCTCGCCGCCGCCTTCTATCAATACGCTGGTTATCTGCCTTTTTGCCAATTCGCCGAGCAGTGACCTTATGTCCACCCGTCCGTCCTTTTTTTTGGTAGCCGCTATTACCACGTCCCCGCCTCTGCTGTTAAAGATCCGCGCGTTCTGCGGGATCCCGGTCTTTCCCGACAGGATGATACGCAGCGGCTGTTTTACCCTCTTGCCTTTTACTCTCGCGGTCAATAAAGGGTCGTCTTTCAAGACCGTCCCGGCGCCCACCATTACCGCGTCATGCTCGCTCCGCAGCTTATGTACGAATTCCCGCGCCTTTTCGCCGGATATCCATTTCGAATCGCCGGTCCGCGTCGCTATCTTCCCGTCAAGGCTCTGGGCTACTTTGACGGCGACAAAGGGCATCTTACTGGTCATGTATTTGATGAAATCCTCGTTCAATTCCTTCGCCTCGGCCTCCAAGAACCCTACAGCGGTCCCTATGCCCCGGCTCCTTAATATCCGCAGGCCCCTCCCGTTGTTTACCGGGTTTGGGTCCTTAATAGCGGCCACGACGCGTTTTATCCCGGACCGGATTATCGCGTCCGTGCACGGCGGCGTCTTTCCGAAATGACTGCATGGCTCAAGCGAGACGTACATGGTCGCGCCTTCAGCTTTTTTGCCCGCTTGGCGCAGGGCGTATATTTCGGCGTGCGGCCCTCCGGCGAATCTGTGATAGCCGGAGCCGACTATCCTGCCGCGTTTAACTATCACCGCGCCGACGCAGGGATTCGGGCTGGTCATTCCCTTTGCCTTTTTAGCCAACTCCAGGGATATTTTTATGTATTTTTCGTCTTCGCCGCGCATCTTTTAAGTTCCTCGACGAGCGTATACGGTATTTTGACCGTGCCCATAAGCATATGGCCTTTGTTAGACCCGTGGCAATCCGAGCCGCCGGTGACCAGGAGCCCGTATTCCTCCGCGAGATCGAGATATCTTTTCGTGACTTGTTTCGAATGCTCGGAATGATAGGCCTCTATCCCGTCCAGCCCGTACTTTACGAATTTCGGGATCAGGGCATCACCGCCCATTAAATGAGGGTGCGCGTAGACCGCGACAGCTCCGACCCTCTTCAACTCGGCTATCGCGTCCTTGGCGCTGATCTCATAATGAGCGACATAACAGGGCCCCTTGTCCCCTATGAACCGTTTGAACGCCTCCTGGATCGAGGAGACGTAACCCCCTTCCTCAAGCACAGCGGCGACATGCAGCCTGCCGACCGAGCCCGGGCCGCTTAATTCAAATACGCGTGCAGGATCCAGGCTTACATTATATTTTTTTAGTTTCTCGACCATCCGGTATACCCTGTCAACCCTGTTCTTCCGGATCGACTCCAGTTTTCCGAGGAATTTTTCGTCTTTTATATCGGGATAGAACCCGAGGAGATGGACCTCCTGGCCTTTCTCCTGGGCGGACATCTCGACCCCGGGGATTATCTCCAGCCCGGCTTTCTTCGCGGCCTTCATCGCGGGCGCTATGCCGTCGACGCAGTCGTGGTCGGTTATAGCTATGCACGATAGCCCGACCTTCACCGCGTTCTCAACGACCTCCTCCGGCGAGAAAGTCCCGTCTGAAAGATGCGTATGGACGTGGAGGTCAGCCGTTCTTTCCACCGGCTGCCTCTTCCTTGTTGATCTTGTCCAGGATCCCGTTAACGAATTTCCCGGATTCGGTATCGCCGAATTTCTTGGCGAGGTCAACGGCCTCGTTTATGGATACTTTCGGCGGGATGTCCTCGCAAAAGAGTATCTCATAAGCAGCCATCCTCAGGACATTACGGTCGATGAC
>JAQTVK010000012.1 GCA_028706795.1 Candidatus Omnitrophota bacterium
GCATGGGTCGGCGCAGCCGGCCCTTTGGCTAATGTCATTTTAGCGTTCGTGCTTGTGGCGGCTTACCGGCTGTTCCCTTTTTTGCATGAGCCGTTATTAAAAGGCATTATGTTTTATGCGATAAGCATAAATCTCGTCTTGGCGGCGTTCAACCTTATACCGATCCCGCCCCTCGACGGTTCGAGGATCTTATTCAGCTTCCTGCCGCCAAGGATGGCGATGAGCTATATGAGCATTGAGCCGTATGGGTTTATGATACTCTTTATAATGCTGTGGATGGGTTTCTTAAATTGGTTTGTTAATCCTATTTTATTTGCACTCTCAAGGATCATCGGGCTTTAAATCCTATAAAGGAAGGAGGTGCGTAATAGAAATGGCAGACGAATTGACCGGAGTGGTAAAGTGGTTCTCTAACCAGAAGGGCTACGGTTTCATAACTCCGGATAACGGCGGCAAGGATGTCTTTGTCCATCATTCTGCGATAATCGGCGAAGGTTATAAGACTTTAGCCGAAGGGCAGAAGGTGAAATTCGAGATAGCGAACACCGAAAAAGGCGACCAGGCATCCAACGTAACGAAGATCTAACTAAGCGGCTCCGTAATCATCAACCATAAGGTGATATCATGGCTTCAGTATCGGTCCGCCTTGGCGAGCGCAGCTATATCATTGCCATCGAAAAGACGCTTGAGAGGCTGCCGCGGGAATTAAGAAGGCTCGATCCCGGGACAGAGGCGGCGGTCATAACGAATCCAAAGGTCAAGTCTCTTTTCGGGAAGAAGGTCGGAGATTCCCTTAAGCGGTCCGGCCTCAACGTGAGATTCCTGCTTGTCCCCGACTCGGAAAAGGCCAAGTCGCTTAAAGAGGCGATGGGGCTTTTGGCGTCGCTTTCTAAGATGGACGGCAAGGGCAAGAGGCTGTGCGTCGCGGCATTAGGCGGCGGGGTGGTGGGGGACCTTGGAGGTTTCGCGGCATCCGCGTATAAACGGGGTATCCCTTATATCCAGGTCCCGACGACATTGCTTGCCCAGGTAGACTCATCGATCGGCGGCAAGGTGGCGGTGGACTTGCCCGAGGGCAAGAACCTCGTAGGTTCTTTCTACCAGCCCAAACTCGTATACAGCGACATATCTTTCCTCAAGCGCCTTTCGGCGCGCGATTTCGCCTCCGGCATGGCTGAAGTCATCAAATACGCCGTCATAAAAGACAACGCGCTCTTCGGTTACCTCGGACGCAACAGGCGGAAGATACTCAGGCGGGACGCGGGAACGCTCCTCGAGATAGTGAAGAGGTGCGCGAAGATAAAAGCAGCCATAGTATCGAAGGACGAGAGGGAGAAGAGGTCGATAAGGACGGTCTTGAATTACGGCCATACCATAGGGCATGCGATCGAGGCAGCTCACGGATACTCCAATGCCTATTCGCACGGCGAGGCGATAGGATTGGGCATGATAGCCGCGGCGCGCATATCGCAGCGGCTGGGGATGTTCCCGGAGGGAGGCGTCTCGAGGATAGAAAAGATGGTCGCTGATTTCGGCCTCCCCGTGGACCTGAAGAAGACCGATACGGCAAAGATCATGAGTTCTTTGTCGCGCGATAAAAAATTCATACGGGGAGTGAACAGGTTTGTCCTTCCGGTCAAAATAGGCAGGGTCGTAGTAAAGGAATCGGTTCCCGAATCATTGATACGCGAAGAGATCAAAAAATTATACCGTTAAAGCCCCTCCATGCCAGATAAATCAAGGTCATCCGAGCTTAAAAAATTTGAACGGCGGGTAAAGTACACCTTCAGGAACAAGAAACTCCTGGCCCAGGCGCTTGTCCACCGTTCTTATGCCTATGAGCGTCCCGGAGGGAAGGGATCCGATAACGAGAGGCTTGAGTTCCTCGGCGACGCGGTCCTCGGGCTGGTGATAAGCGGCTCTATCTTCATACGGTTCCCGGATTTTCTTGAGGGAGAGATGACCCGGATACGGTCGGCGCTCGTAAGCCGCCAAACACTGGAAGGCCTGGCCAGGAAGCTTGGGCTTGGGAAAATGCTCCTGTTAGGAAAAGGAGAGGCGGCGAGCGGCGGCGCAGAACAATCAAGGAATCTTGTGGGCGCGTATGAGGCCGTAATAGGGGCCATCTATGTCGACGGCGGTTTCAAAAAAGTCGGAAAATTCATCGAGGAGCAGTTTAAGGCGGAATTAAAAAGGATCCCGGAAGGCGGCACCACTAAAGACTATAAATCGATCCTGCAGGAATATACGTCAAAGGCCTACAAGGCCACGCCTAAATATACGGTCGTATCCGAAGAAGGCCCGGAACACCGGAAACATTTCGAGGTAGCGGTCCTCTTCGGCGGTATGGCGCGCGGAAAGGGCGAAGGAAAGAACAAAAAATCGGCGGAGCAGGACGCCGCCTATAAGGCGCTTTTTAATGAGGGCCTGCTTGACAAAACGGCATAGGAGAAGTAAAATCACCTAACATGCAGATAAGACCGATACAATCCAGGGACCAGGAGCGGGTAAAGGAACTGATAAGCGGTATACTGTCCAAAGAGTTCCAGTTCGGGCATAGCGCTTATCCTTACGGGGATCTCGATTCGATAGATAAAGTCTACGGCGGAAAGAGAGAGCAGTTTTTCGTGATGGGAGATGACGGCGAGATAGCCGGGACAGTAGGCATCAAGGAGGAGTCGAAAAAGACCGCCATCATAAGGCGCCTCTTTGTCAACCCTTCATCCAGGAAGAAAGGGTTCGGCGGCCTTCTCCTGGACAGGGCGCTGGATTTTTGCAAAGAAAAGGATTATCACGAGGCGGTCTTCCATGCCGCGACAACGATGAAGAGCGCGATCAAGTTATGCCGGAGCAGGGGTTTCAAGGAAACAGAGAAGCTTGTCTCAGGCGGCATCGATATAATAAAATTCGTAGTTACTTTCTGAGGCCGAATTGTTCTGGAAAAAAACGGATAAGACAGATAAAAATATAAAGAACCTCTCGGAAAGGGATATACAGAGGCAACTTTACGGGAATTACCTCGATAAGGTAGAGGTGATGGATTCCTCTTTTATCGTAAAGGAAAAGGAAGAGGCCCCGATAAAGGAAAAATTCGACGCGAAAGCGAAGAAAGAGATCGGTACCGAACTGGAAGAATTAAAAGGCGAATTCAAGCGCCTTCAGGGAGAGGTCAACAGGCTCAAGAAAGACAAGGAATCGCTCGAGCGCCCGGAGATATGGTTCAAGCCGCCTTTCCTTAAGACCAGGCAGCTGGTGGTGATCGGGTCCCTGGTGGTCCTCATCTTAGCGGCTTCCGCCTCATTCCTGGCCATAAAATTCTTCATATCGAAGGTCAGCCATAAAGAACCACCGGTCCTTTCCGAAACCAAGGTCTCGAAGAAAAAGACCGTCCCTTCCAAAAGTTCCGCTGTAAAAAAACCTGTTAAAAAGGCGGGAGAGAAGAAGCCTTAACCCCGTATACGGGTCAATCCAATTTCAGGACGAAACCCTGGCCTGACACCTCATCCAGCATTTCGACGCTGCTATCATGGATCTTTACTATCCTGGCTCCTTTTATTGAGGCGCCCTCCTCGAGGATCCTGTTCTCTATTATGGCGGCCGGTTTGCCCGCGCCATAGACTATCCCGCTGAGGGTCAGGCGGGGATTTGACAGTTTTGTCATGAAAGTCCCGATGGGGGTCGACTCCTGTTTAGAGGGAGCCGGGATCGGGAGAGTGGAATATCCTTCAGCAGCCGGTTTAATTATTGTTTCGGAGGTCTTATTCTGCGTCCCGCTTTGCGGGAGCGTCAATAATGCCACAAGCCCGACGGTTACGATCGTCGCCGCGGCCATCAACATTGTCCTCGACAGGTTGAAACCGCCGCTGTCATGGACTTCGTCTTTTACCGGAGCGGGGGCCGGGGGCGGGGTGTCAGTGTCCACAGTTGCTTTTTTCAAGGCTTCCAGTATTATGCTCATATTTTTACGTATCCCTCGATCTCTTCAACGGAACGTTTTATCATGTCCAGGGTCATTGTTTTAGTCTCCATGGCAAATCCCAGAAGCAAGGTCCTATCGCAGATCAGGTTTATGAGCCTCGGCACGCCCGAAGAATATTCATAGACCTCTCCCAGGGCATCCGGCTCAAATGATATGTTCCCGTCGGCGCCCGCGACGCGCAGGCGGTGATAAATATAATCTCCCACTTCGGTCTTGTCCAGGGGAAGGATATGGTACCTTACCGCGATCCTCTGCCTGAGCTGTTCCAGTTCGGGTGAATCAAGTTTTTCCTTAAGCTGCGGTTGGCCGACGAGGACTATCTGGATCAGTTTTTCCTTGTCGGTCTCAAGGTTGGAAAGCAGCCTTATCTGTTCCAACTGGGCCGCCTTAAGGTTTTGCGCCTCATCGATGATAAGGACCACATTAGAACCGGCCTTGAGTTCCGCGATGAGGAACCTGTTGAGCTCGGTGAGGAGGTTTATCTTTGTCTTCGGCTTGACCTCGAGGCCGAGGTCGGTGACTATGGCCAACAGAAGCTGCATCTCCGGCAGGTTTGAGTTCAGGATGAAAGCGGTCTTCGTGTTTTTATCGAGCTGGCCCAAGAGGGCGCGGCAAAGGGTGGTCTTGCCCGTGCCGATCTCGCCGGTTATTTCGAGGAAACCTTTTCTTTCTTTTATCCCGTAAATGAGATGGTCGAAGGCTTCGCGGTGTTTCTTGCTGAAAAAAAGGAAATTAGGGTCCGCGGTTACGTTGAAAGGTCTTTCTTTTAGGCCAAAGAAACTTTCATACACTCGGGATACCTCCAAAAAACAGAAAACCAGATTTCGCGATTTTTATTCTATCATCATAATATATGCTTGTCAAAGCAAAAATCCTATTGTAATGCCCGTTTTTGAAGGTATAATATCTTTGAAAGGTGGGGGAAAATGGGTTGGGGCGGAATCGATACCAGAAGAGGCGTGCGCGTCGCTTTCGAATGCGTCGTCATCGTCAAAAAAAAAGAGACCAGCCTTGTCTTTAGGACCCAGACCGAGAACATCTCTGCCGGCGGGATCTGCGTCATACTCGAGAAAGGGCTGCTAAAGAACACCCCGGTTGAAGTCGAAATTTTGCTTTCCGAAGACCCTATCCCGGTAAGATGCAGCGGCAAAGTCGCATGGACTATCCGGCGCAACGAATACGCAAAGAAGAAACCCTCGCAGTTTGATACGGGCATAGAGTTTACCGATATCACGGACGAGGATAAGGCGCGTTTGAAGCGGATAATAGAAGAGTTGCTGGAATATTAACTTGACTTTTGTTATTGAGGGGTAGATAATAACAACAGAAAAGGAGGACAAGTACTGACCTTAAAAAAAAGATAGGGGGGTGAGGGGGATGAGCGAAAAACGGAAATTTATGCGTTTTGATGTGGCCGTTGAAGTGGAGTATATGGTTCCCGGAAATGGCGCCCCGATAGAAGGCATCTCTGTTACGCGCAACTTAAGCCGTGAGGGGATGCAGATCACCGTAAACAGTAAACTTGTCCCGGGCACCGAATTAGAGATCAAATTGAGGATCCCCGAAGATATGGCTCCTGTGTACGCAAAAGGAGACCTTGTCTGGGTGGAGAAACCCGAGGTCAAGACCGAATCTTCCGCCGGCGTGAAGTTTACCCAGATGTCGCCTTTTGACAGGAACCGCATACTTGACCATGTTTATAAAGAGTGGGTGGAAGAACAAATCGGCCAGAACGCGACACAACCGCGGAATAAATAAAATATAAATTCATGCCAAGATCTAAGATCGAAAGAAGAAAGCACCCGCGTGTCGACCAGAAAGTGCCCCTGAAGATAAGGGATGAGGGTTTCGACACGATAAGCGTAACAAAAAATATAAGCTGTTCAGGCGTTTTCTGCCAGGTTGACGGTTATTTCCCGCTTTTGTCAAAAGTCAAGATAGTGCTGCTGCTTCCTTCCGAAGAGAAATCAAAGGCTCATCCCATACACATAGAGGGCGTTGTCGTCCGTTCAGAACCCGTTAAATCCCCGTCGAATCCCAACTGCAGGAACATAGGCGTATTCTTCAGCAAGATCAAGAAACAGGACATGCTGAAGATAACCGGCTATATCAATTCCATCCTGGCCAAGAGGATGGTAATAATAAATTAAAGCTTTGCCGTACCGCATCCTGCGCCCTATCGGGTGGTTGATCTGCAGGATTTTTTTCTGCCTGAAAGTCAAAGGCGCAGAGAATATTCCTGCTGAAGGGAAATTCATAATAGCCGCCAACCACTCCAGCTACCTTGACCCCGTCGCGATCGGAGCCGCAGTCCCCAGGCAGATAAAATGGATAGTCCGGAAGGACGTCTATGATGTCTGGTGGCTTAAACCTTTGTTCGCGTCTACGGGGATGATAAGGGAGAACGGTTCGGTCGGGAAGGCGATAGGCCTTCTTGGGAAAGGCGAGGTTTTAGGGGTATTCCCGGAGGGATCCAGGAGTTACGACGGAAGGCTCGGCGCGGGCAAAAGGGGCGCGGCCATTATGGCGTTAAAATCCGGCGCCCCGGTGATCCCATGCGCCGTCAAGGGAGCTTTTAAGGCCTATCCGCGCAGCGCCGTATTCCCGAGGCCTTGTCCCGTAGAAATAATAATAGGAAAAGCTATCGAACACGTAAAAGCGGATGACCCGGACAACCGGACGATCGATTCCGCCTTGGCCGGGATAATGGCAGCGATAAAGTCGCTGATGGAGCAATAGTTCTTGCGGTATTGATTTTGCCTGTGGCCGTGGTATAATTGTATTGCAAAAAGAAGATATCTACCCTATATGTGTTAGGGTTGGCGCGATGATCAGCAAAGACGTATAGGGGGTTTGGAGTTCTGATACCTCTTGAGATATCAGACAGAACCCCACCTTGAATAAAGGATCAAGCGGCCAGGCCTGCACGGTAGGGTGGAGGACTTATTCACGGTCTAGGGTAAACCTAGGCCTTTTTTATGGGATGGTCCCGGTATGAGAAATTTCGAGATAGCGGCTATGTTCAATGAAATGGCGGAGTTGCTCGAGACGAAGGACGAGAACCCGTTCAAGATAAGGGCATACAGGAAGGCCGCCCAGAGCTTAGAAAGCCTGACCAAGGACATCGAGGATATCGCGAAGCAAGGCACCCTGCAGGAGATACCGGGTATAGGCAGGGAGCTTGCCGCGAAGATCGAGGAGATAATATCGACAGGTAAACTTAAAGCTTATGAAAAACTTAAAAAAAGCATACCCGCCGCCATCCCGGATATGGTGGAGATCCCTGGCGTCGGCCCTAACACCGCGAAACTCCTTTACAATAAGTTCAAGCTAAAGTCCGTCGGCCAGCTCGAAAAACTCGCCAAAGGCCACAAGATCTGCAATCTCCCGAATATAAAAGAAAAGACCGAAGAGAACATCCTTCGCGGCATAGAATTATTGAAAAGATCAAAAGAGCGGATGCCGCTGGGAGAGGCGCTGCCGATCGCGATAGAGATGACCGGCCGGCTCAGGTCCGCGCCGGGCGTCGAGAGGATCAATTACGCCGGTTCTGTCCGCAGGATGAAAGAGACTGTGCACGATATCGATATATTGATAACCTCAAGTAAGCCCAAGCCTATAATGGATGCCTTCGTCGCCCTCCCGCGGGTCAGGGACATATTGGCGCACGGCGCGACAAAATCAAGCGTCCTCCTTAAAGAGGGGATACAGGTCGATCTCAGGATCGTCGAGCCGGAGTCTTACGGAGCCGCGCTCCTTTATTTTACCGGTTCTAAACAGCACAATATACACCTGCGCGGCATAGCCAACGATATGGGCTACAAGATAAACGAGTACGGCGTTTTCAACGGGAAGACCGGGAAGAGAGCCGCGGGCGAAGAAGAGGAAAGTATATACAAATTTCTTAAGCTCTCATATATACCTCCCGAACTGAGGGAAGATGCCGGCGAGATAGAGGCCGCGGCAAAGGGCGGCCTTCCGGATCTCGTGGAGTTAAAGGATATCCGCGGCGATCTCCATGTGCACAGCGAATGGAGCGACGGCGCGCACAGCATAAAGGAATTAGCCGCGGCCGCAGGGAAAAGAGGTTATGAATATATCGCGGTTACCGACCACAGCGAATCCCTGAAGGTCGCCGGCGGACTGAGCGGCGTCGAGCTTAAGGAGAAGATAAAAGAGATCCGCGATATCAACAGGAAGATCAAAGGCTTGACCGTGCTTGCCGGGATCGAGCTCGACATACTCTCCGACGGGAGCCTCGATATCGACGAAGCGCTGCTTCCGGAACTTGATATCGTAGTGGCCGCCATCCACTCGGGCTTCAAGCAGGGGAAAGAAAAATTGACCAGGCGCATAATAAGCGCCATGAAGAATAAGCATGTCAATGTGATCGCCCATCCCACAAGCAGGCTGATGGGTTCCAGGGACGCTTATGAGCTTGATTTTGAGGAGATATTCAAGGTTGCCAGGGAGACGAATACGGCGCTCGAGATAAACGCTTATCCGGACAGGCTTGATCTGAACGATATAAACGCCAGGAGGGCGAAGGAAACCGGTGTCGCGGTGGCTATCGGCAGCGACACCCATGTGATAGGCCAGCTCGGGAACATGGCGTTCGGCGTCGCGGTGGCGCGGAGGGGCTGGCTGGAAAAAAAAGACGTCCTGAATACGCTCGCCCTGGACAAACTGCTCAAGAAAATAAAAAAATAGAAGGAGTTTAAATGCGGATCACCAAGGAGAAGGTCTATTTCCATGTTCCTTACAGGATACTTTTAGACAACCTCGACTGGATAGCGCAGATCGGGGTGAATTGCGAAATATACGCCAACGGCGAAGCCCTGGATAACCATACCGCAGATGAGATAGACAGGATAAACGACCTCTTTAAAAGCCGCGGGATAAAGAAAATATTACACGGCCCGTTCCTCGACCTTAATCCCGGCAGCATGGATTCCAAGATAAGGGACCTGACATATGAACGTTTTATATCGGCCCTTGATTTTTGCGAGAAACTGGAGACCAACCACATCGTATTGCATACCGGCCTCGATCCCATCTTCTACAAGGGCGCCTCGCGCCTCTTCCTCGACCTCAGTATCCCTGTCTGGAAGGAGGCGGTCAAAGCGGCGGAATCAAGGAATATAACCATCGCCATAGAAAATTCCATAGACCCGAATCCGGAGGTGGTCGTGGGGCTGCTGAAAGGACTCAACTCGCCGTCTGTTGAGGCGTGCTTTGACGCCGGACATTATTACGCGTTCGGCAAGATGTCCCCGTTCGACGCCTTAAAATGGTATCCGGACGGGTCGATAGGCGAATTGCATCTTTCCGACAACAAGGGCGATTTCGATACCCACCTGCCGCTCGGGGACGGCGACCTGGATTTCAAGGGGTTGCTTATCGAGGCCTGGAGGAAGGGGAGGGAGCCCATCATAACTTCCGAGCCACATTGCAAGGAACATATCGAAAGGAACCTCAAATACCTGCTTGCGCTGGGCCTTTAAGGTTTAGCCTTTTAAAGAACGGTATGTTATAATAAAAAACGGAGGGACGAAAATGGCTAAAAAAGAGATCAAGGGCGATGTCGCGCTCTTCCCGCTGCCGGTCGTCCTTGTGACCTGTGTCGGCAAGGATGGCAAGCCGAATATCATAACTTTGGCGTGGGCCGGCGTCGTCTGCTCGGAACCGCCTATGGTCTCCATCTCGATAAGGCCGCACCGCCACTCCCACCCCCTGATAAAGGAGACAAGGGAATTTACGGTTAATATCCCCACCGCCGATATAATGAAAGAAACCGATATCTGCGGGACGGTATCCGGGCGGGACGCGGATAAGTTCGAACTGACGAAACTTACCCCGGAACCGGCTACTCACATCAAGTCTCCCCTCATAAAGGAGTGCCCGGTAAACCTCGAATGCAAGGTGAAGAGCACGATGCTGCTCGGGTCTCACGAGGTATTTTTGGCCGAGGTCATTGCGGTCCACATAGATGAATCGATCATGACAGGGACGGGCAGGATCGATTACGCCAAGGCTAAACCTTTCTCGTATAATTGGGGCGAATACTGGAGCATGAAAGAAAAAATAGGCCACTACGGATGTTCAAAAAAATAATTTTCCGTGTTGGCGGCGATAAGATCTTTACCCTGATAGCGGTTTCTCTCTTCCTGGTTCTTTCCTCCTCCGGTCATGCCGAAGGGGAGGGGACGCCTGAAAAAGTCCTGGGACCGGAAAATGTGATGGTGACCCTTTATGCCTTGGGTGGGGCTGCGGCCGGCCAAAAGACTTACGGGGAAGAGATATATTTGTCAAAAGGCACGCCGCTCCAGGCCCTGATCACCTTGAAACAAATAGTGCTTGAAGGCAAAAAGCCTTCCCGGTCTTTTGAGATGAAGGACCAGCTCGAGGTCATAGTTTTCAGGGGTTCCTTTTTAAAATTAAGTAAGATAGCCATAAAGAAAGTAGTTTTAAAAGATTCAAGCATCGAGGTATACGCGGAGTATAAAGATCTTCCCGGCGCCGGTATCGCCTCCCAGCCCGCAGCTATAATCCCCGTTGGCCAGCTCCCGCCAGGCAAGTATACGGTTATTTTATTCGTAGATAATAAGTTACGAAAAAAAGCCGAGTTCAGCGTCTCCCGTTAATTCAAGCCTAATAATTTGACTTTTAAAGCTATTGATGGCATAATTATAGTAATTTAAAAACATGGGAGGAAAAGACATCCAGGACCAATTCTTCGATATTATTGAATTTCTTCCAGATGCAACTTTCGTCATAGACATCGACGGGAAAGTCATCGCCTGGAACAAGGCCATTGAGGAGATGACGGGTGTTCTTAAAAGTGAGATCATCGGAAAGGGCGATTACGCTTATGCCATCCCTTTTTACGGGGACAGAAGGCCTGTCCTGGTCAATCTCATCTTCAAACCCAACCGCGAGGTCGAAAGTAAATACGATTACATAAAACGTGAAGGTAACGTGGTGTACACCGAGGTCTTTTTGCCGTCCCTGGACCACGGCAAGGGGATCTTTGTCTGGGCCAAGGCCTCGCCGCTTTACGATAGGTCGGGCAATCTTACCGGTGCCATAGAATCTATCCGGGATATAACCGAACAAAAACTTGCCAAAGAGAACCTTGGGAAGCTCAATGAGGAGCTCACCAAATCCAACAGGATCTTCAAACAGCTCGCCCTCAAGGATTCGCACACCGGCCTTTACAACCACCGTTATTTAGGCGAAGTCATCGAGGCCGAATTCTTCCGCGCCAAGAGATATGCCCACCCGCTTTCGGCGATACTTACGGACATAGACTATTTTAAGTCCATAAACGACGTCTATGGCCACCAGTTCGGGGATGTTATCCTTAAGCAATTTGCGCGGCAACTCAAGATGGCGGTCCGCCAGTATGACATAGTGGTGCGCACGGGAGGAGAAGAGTTTGTGGTATTATCGCCCGCTACCAACAGGGCAGACGCCGTGGCCCTGGCTGAAAGGATCCTCGAGACCATCAGCCTTTACGATTTCGGGGACGAGTCGCATAAAGTAAAACTCAAGATAAGCATCGCGGTGGCGTCATATCCCGAAGACAAGATATCAAAAGGGATGGACCTCATAGACCTGGCAGACCATATATTGGCCAAGGTCAAGGAATTCGGGGGCAACAGGGCCTATTCGTCATCTGACCTGAAAAAACAAGCCAAGGATAAATCTCCCGGCGAAACCGAAAAGACGGCGGATGTAAAGTCGCTGAAGAAGGAGTTAGAGAAGCTGACCAGGCAGGCGAACCAGGGCCTGATAGAATCGATCTTCGCCTTCGCCAAGACCATCGAACTTAAAGACCATTATACCGGTGAGCATGTCGAGAAGACCGTGCATTACGCTACCGAGGTCGCGCGCGAGCTCGGCCTTTCAAAAGATGAAGTGGACAAGATAAGGAAGGCTTCCATTTTACACGACCTCGGCAAGATAGGCATAAGCGAGAACATCCTCCTTAAAAAAGGGAAGCTGACAAAGGAGGAATTCGACGAGATCAAGAAGCACCCCCAGATCGCGGTGGACATATTAAGGCCCATACAATCGCTGCAAGGCGTCATCCCCATGATATACTATCATCATGAGAGATGGGACGGAGGGGGATATTTGAACGGGTTGAAGGGCGATGAGATACCC
>JAQTVK010000013.1 GCA_028706795.1 Candidatus Omnitrophota bacterium
AAAGCAAAATTAAACAGGGTACAGGAGAGCGGGATAGCCAAGAACGGCACAAAATCACTGAAGATAATATTTGAGCCGGACGACGGAGTTGCGAAGAGCGGGGCGGTATTGAGCCGCCCGTTCTTATACCCCCAGGATTGGAGCAAATACGGGAAGTTGGATTTGTGGGTCCGTTGTGAAAATTCAACCGCGTTAAAAATAGGGATCAAGGACAAGGAAGCGGAGCCGTTCGAGACCCGCCCGGTATATCTGGACAAGGGGGACTGGGATAAGGTATCATTTGATTTGAGAGACGGCCTCGTCAGGGGGCCGTTGCTTCCAGGTTACGGTAATAGTAAATTCGACCGGGAGGAGGTCAGGGAAATATCTCTCGAAATAAGCCCGAGGGATAACACCGCTAAAACCGTCATTTATATCGACGAAATAACGCTGGAATAAGGGATGTCATATACTTATAAAGATATTGCGAAAAAAGCGAGAGTATCGATAAGTACCGTCTCCCGCGTAGTCAACAGCAAGGACCTGCAGAAGGTCGGCAAGAAGACGCAGGAGCGGGTGCGTAAAGTGATCTCCGACTTGAATTTCACCCCGAATGTCATCGCCCGCAGCCTTGTGAGCCGGAAGACATTCAACATAGCCGTTGTAGTCAAGGATTTCGAGGATATCTACTATTCATATTTCAGCCACGTCGTAAGCGGTATCGCGGGCGTCCTTGAAAGGAACGGTTATTATATCCAGTTGACAAGGGCCATAAAACCGAAAGAGCAGCCGCTTTCGCCTTATTATATGAAGGCGTTTGAGGAAAAGAGGGTCGACGGCATGTGCGTACTCGTTGAAGAGGCGGACGAGAAGGACGTCATAGCGCTTTATGAAAATAAGTTCCCCGTTGTTTTAGTGAACAGGTACATCCCCGGGAAGAAGATACCATCGGTTTTGATCGATAACAAGGAAGGGCTTTACAGGGCAACCAAGGCATTGATAGACCTTGGGCACAAAAGGATAGCGTTTTTAAGCGGCGCTTTCAAATTCCAATTGGATAAAGACAGACTGGCAGGCTACAAAAAGGCGCTTCAGGAAGCGGGCATAGCGTTCGATGAGGAGTTGACAGGCGAAGGGTGGTTTATTTACGAGAAGGCATATGAGGCTACCGGCGCGCTCCTAAAGGTGGAGCCCAGGATCACGGGATTGGTCGCTTCCGACGACGTAATGGCGCTCGCGGCCTTAAGGAGGATAAGGGATGCGGGGCTTTCCGTCCCCGAGCATATTTCCTTAATAGGTTTTAATGACATGTTCCCTTTCCCGCCGGGCTCTCCCACTTTGAGCTCAATGCGCATCCCCCTGGTTGAAATAGGCAGGACAGCTGCCACAACGCTTCTTAAGATAGTGAACGGGGAAAAACCCGAAAAAGAACCCGCGATCTTTACCCCGGAATTTATCCGCCGTGAATCAGTAGGTTCCCCTACAAAGTAGCGCTGCTTTTTAGCGCTATAAATAGTCCTAGAAAATAGCAAAATATTTCTCTTGACACTTTAACCTTGCTAATGTATATTATGGGTACTTAAACACGTGTCGAATAAACATCTACGGGTTAACTTCCGGAACACAATATCAGGCAGTAAAGTAATAGGCTTTAATTTGGGTATCAAATAAACACGTTTCGATAGCAGGCCTTTTTGGAGAAAGGCCGTTAACAAAGAGGAGGTGTAAGAATGGGTAAGTTGATCGCAGTAGTAAGTTTAGTGGTACTGTTGGTCCCCGGCGTTGCCAACGCTAACTTGCTGACAAACCCGGGATTTGAAACCGGCAACTTAAACGGTTGGTCGGTCGATTGGAACGCGGGCAATCAGCACTCTTCCGCATTGAATCCTCAGTCTGGTTCATTTGCAGCGAGGAACGAATTTGACGGCGGGATGTATCAGCTGATAAACGGAGTAGTTGGCGGCACCCAGTATCAATTGACGGGTTATTCATATGTTCCAACCGGCGGTGCTTTGTCTGACTGGGGCAGCTATATAGGATTGAAGTTCTTCAACTCTTCCGACCAGGAGCTGGTCAACTATCAGGTGGATACGCAAAATCTTACCAGAGGCGTCTACAACTTGGCTGATACAGGCTTAGTGCTCGCTCCCGCAGCGGCAACTTATGCTCACGTAAGATTTGGAACTTGGGCCAACCTTGGCACTACACCCGCGAAACCGACTGACTTTGACACCTTTGATCTGGAAGGACAAGTGGTCCCGGAACCGACGAGCCTCTTGTTGCTTGGCAGCGGTTTAATAGGGTTAGCAGGTTTGACAAAAAAGAGGAAAGCGTAAGCAGGTAGGTTGCAGGGAAATGTAGGGGACGAAAAGGGCTTCCGTATGCCGCTCCAGGTATTTGGGAGCCCTTTTCATTAACTAACCCGAGGAAGAGAGGGCAGGGAACCCGAGTTCCCCGCCCTTTTTGTTCCTTATTTCTCCTTGACCAAAGCCCCTTAATCGGCTATAATCTACCTTCGCACGTGGGCTTATCCTTCGTATCTACTCAGGATAGCCATGGGTGGATCATGTTTAAGTGGGCTTATAGCTCAGTTGGTTAGAGCGCTTCCTTGACATGGAAGAGGTCAGAGGTTCGAGTCCTCTTAGGCCCACCATTTCACTCAAAACCATGGAACTGGACACCTTAAGACATTCTACGTCACATGTAATGGCCCAAGCCGTAAAAAGGCTGTTCCCGGGCGTCAAACTGGCTATAGGACCGGCCATTGAGGACGGTTTTTACTATGATTTTGACGTCCCGCAGCCGTTTTTAGAAGAAGACCTTCCCAGGATCGAGGCCGAGATGACCAAAATCATCAAGGATAACCTTAAATTCGAGCGTTCAACTCTGAAGAGGGACGAAGCGATAAAGTTCTTTGAGAAGATGGGCGAACAGTATAAGGTAGAGCTTATCAGGGACCTGCCTGACGCGGAGATCACCCTTTACAAGGAAGGGGACTTCGTCGATCTCTGCAAAGGGCCCCACATAGATTCTACCGGGCAGATAAAAGCGTTTAAATTGCTTTCTGCGACCGGCGCATATTGGCGCGGCAGCGAGAAGAATAAAATGTTACAACGCATCTACGGGACCGCCTTTGCGACGAAAGAAGAATTAGATACTTACCTTAAGACGAAGGAAGAGGCGGAAAAAAGGGACCATAACAAGGTCGGAAGGATGCTCGAGCTTTTTACGACAAACGAGGCCGTGGGACAGGGCCTGCCGCTC
The DNA here is from genome assembly GCA_028706795.1 of Candidatus Omnitrophota bacterium. GTDB lineage: Bacteria > Omnitrophota > Gorgyraeia > Pluralincolimonadales > Pluralincolimonadaceae > Pluralincolimonas. Next base: position 3,244 of record JAQTVK010000013.1, read on the forward strand.
TTTATGCCAAAAGGGGCAAAAATAATCCAGATATTACAGAGGTTCATAGAAGACGAGGAGGAGAAGCGGGGATACCTCCCGACAAAGACGCCATATATGGCGAAGAGCGACCTATATAAGATCTCAGGCCATTGGGACCACTACAAAGACCATATGTTCATAATCGACGGGAAGGATGAGGAGGTACTCGCTTTAAGGCCGATGACCTGTCCTTTCCAGTTTATGATATACAAGGCCAAAACAAGAAGCTACAGGGACCTGCCTTTAAGATACAGCGAAAACGCGGTCTTATTCCGTAATGAGACATCGGGAGAAATGCATGGCCTGACGAGGATCAGGCAGTTCACATTGGCGGACGCGCACATCATATGCATGCCCGAACAGCTTGAGGAGGAGTTCAAAAAAGTACTCGACCTGGTCAAATTCGTGATGAAGGCCCTCGGGATCGAGGATAAGATATGGTACCGGTTCTCAAAATGGGACCCGAAGAACAAAGAAAAATACATCGATGACCCGAAAGCCTGGGAAGAGTCGCAGAAAATAATGAAAAAGATCCTCGACGATATAAAGCTTGAATACATCGAAGCCGTCGGCGAAGCGGCATTTTACGGGCCAAAATTGGATATGCAGTTCAAAAATGTGTACGGCAAGGAAGACACGATCATAACGATACAGGTCGATTTTGCGCTTCCGGGAAGGTTTAACATGGAATATGTGGACAGTGACGGTACGCAAAAAACCCCGATGGTAATACACAGGTCTTCCATAGGCTGCTATGAACGGACGCTGGCGATGCTTATAGAGCACAACGGAGGCGCGTTTCCGGTATGGCTTTCTCCGGTCCAAGCTGTTATAATACCGATTGCGGACGAACACAAGGATTATGCGAAGAAGGTCGCGGAGAAATTGCGCGATAGCGATATACGGGTTGAGATCGATGACAAGAATGCCAGGATGCAGCATAAGATAAGGGAGGCGGAGACGCAGAAAGTCCCTTATATGCTCATTGTAGGCGGGAAAGAAGCCCAGACTGAAAGCGTCTCCGTAAGGGAGCGGGGCAAAGGCGACCTTGGGCCGATGAAACTCAGCGAATTTATGGGTAAGATAGCGGACGAAATAAACGGCAAAAAATAAAAGGGGGTGATCGTATCCAGTTTCAGGCAAAATCTATCAGGGTAAATGATAGGATCAGGATACGCGAGGTGATGGTAATAGCCGAGGATGGCGGACAGCTTGGCGTAATGGCTCCCGAAGAAGGTCTAAAGCTCGCGCAGCAGGCAGGGTTGGATCTGGTAGAAATAGCGCCGACGGCAAGACCACCGGTATGCAGGATAATGGACTTCTCTAAATTTAAGTACGAACAGGAAAAGAAAGAGAAGGAAGCCAGGAAGAAACAGCACGCCACCCACATCAAAGAGATCAGGCTCAAGCCGAAGATAGGCGATCACGATTATCTCGTGAAGGTGGGTTTTATAAAGAAATTCCTCGAGCGCAAAGACAAGGTAAAGGTCACGCTCATATTCCGCGGGAGAGAGATGGCGCATCCCGAACTCGGCAACAAGGTTCTCGAGAGATTGAAGGCCGATATAGCCGATGTGGCGCAAATAGAGAAACCGCCCCTCCGGGAGGGACGTGCTATAATAATGGTCGTCGCCCCTAAATAGATAGCCAGTTTCAAAGAAGGAGTTAACAATGCCTAAAATGAAGACACGCAAAGGGATCGCGAAAAGATTCAAGGTGACAAAAAGACGCAAGGTCTTGAGGCATAAAGGCGGTAAAGGCCACCTGTTAGGCCACAAGACGAAGAAGAGGAAGAGGGCGCTCAGGAGAGCGACTCTTGTAAGCAAACACGAGCGCGCGAAGATATTAAAGCTTCTGCCTTACGCGTAAAATCATCAGTAGAAGGAGAGACCAGAAATGCCTAAGTCGAAGTATTTACCGGCAAAAAGACAACGCAGGAAGAAGGTCCTAAAAGCAGCCAAGGGATATTTCCTCGGCCGCTCGAAATTATACAAGAAGGCCGTTGAGACCGTCAGGAGGGCGATGGTCTACGCCTACCGCGACAGGAAGGCCTATAAGCGCGAGATGCGCGGGCTCTGGGTCGTGAGGATCAATGCCGCCTGCAGGAACAACGGCATAACGTATTCGAAGTTCATAAACGGCCTCAAGAAGATGAAGATCGAGCTCGACAGGAAGGTCCTCTCGGATATGGCCGCGAACGACGAGGCCGCTTTCGCGAAACTGGTTGAAGAAGTAAGCAAAGCAAAATAATGCTCGATAAGATCAACGCACTCGAGGCCGATGCAAAAAGCGAGATTAAAACGGCCGGCGATTCGAAGGCGCTGGATGATCTTAGGATAAAGTACCTGGGCAGGAAAGGCCTGGTCACCGAGATGCTCGGCGGGATCGCGTCTTTGCCGCCCGAAGAGAAACCCCGCCTCGGTAAAGAACTGAACGCCCTGAAGATGCGGCTCGACGAGGCACTCAGGTCAAGGCAGGCGGAACTTTCAAGGTCGCCTGTGATGCCGAAGGATTTCGCGGACCTGACCCTTCCGGGCTTCAGGCCGCAGGCCGGCTCAAAGCATCCCCTGACAAAGACAATAGACGATATCTGCTCTATCTTCCTCGGCATGGGTTTCAAGATAGTCGAGGGCCCTGAGATAGAGACCGAGTTCTATAATTTCGAAGCCCTCAATATCGCGCTCGACCATCCTTCGCGCGACGCGTTCGACACATTCTACATAAAAAACCAGTATTTGCTGCGGAGCCATACCTCGCCTGTGCAGGTGAGGTTCATGGAGGAGGAAAAGCCGCCGTTCAAGATAATCGTCCCGGGCAGGGTATACCGTCCCGACGCGGTCGATGCGTCGCACTCTTTCATGTTCCACCAGGTCGAAGGCCTCGTTGCGGGCGATGGCGTGACATTTGCCGACCTCAAGGGCGCGTTAAGCGTATTTTTGAAGGGTTATTTCGGGGCGGATGCGAAAGTCCGGTTCCGCCCGCATTATTTCCCGTTCACCGAGCCGAGCGCCGAGGTCGATGTCTCATGCTTCATCTGCGGCGGGAAAGGATGCAGCGTCTGCGGGAGGAAGGGATGGCTCGAGATACTCGGTTGCGGCATGGTCCATCCGAACGTATTCAAGGCGGTAAAGTATAATCCCGAAAAAGTCACCGGGTTCGCGTTCGGCATGGGAGTCGAACGCATCGCGATGCTCAAATACGGCATCAACGACATGCGCCTCTTCTTCGAGAACGATATGCGCTTTTTGGAACAGTTCCGATGAACCCCTTCGCACATGCTCAGGGTCATCCTGGGCTACTTGAAAGAAGCAGCGGATGAGGATTTCATATAGCTGGTTAAAAGAATATATTAATTTCAGCGCCAAGCCCAAGGACCTGGCCGATAAACTCACTATGGCCGGGCTCGAGATAAAGGGCGTGGACGAAAAGGACGGCGATTTTATCTATGAAGCCGAGGTTACCTCGAACAGGCCTGATTGGCTCTGCCTTTACGGGATCGCGCGCGAGATACAGGCGCTCTATGGATCAAGACTCAAACCCGTAAAAGCAGCCCTTCCGAAGTCTGCGAGACCGGGGAAACCGTCGATAACGATAGAAGACAAAAAAGGCTGCGCCAGATACGTAGGGATCGCGATCGACGGAATCCGGCCCGCAGCCTCGTCGAAGGGCCTCGCGCAGAAGATAGAGAATGCCGGGATGCGGCAGGTAAACAATGTAGCGGATATAACAAATTTCTGCATGTTTGAATCCGGACAGCCGCTCCACGCCTTCGACTATGATAAATTGGACGGCGGGAAGATAATCGTCAGGAGGGCGCGTAAAGGCGAGGAGATAATTACCATAGACGGGGTAAAACGCGCGCTCGACGAGAATATCCTCGTCATAGCTGACGCGAAAAGGCCGGTAGCGATCGCCGGGATAATGGGCGGGAGGGATACCGAGGTCGGTTTCTCGACGAAGAAAGTCCTTCTCGAGAGCGCGTATTTTGACCCGGCCCTGATACGCCGGGCCGCGAAAAGGCTCGGGATCTCCAGCGAGGCCTCATATAGGTTTGAAAGGAACGTGGACATCGGCGGATGCCTGGCCGCGGCGGAAAGGGCGGCATCATTGATATGTGAGGCCGCTAAGGCGAAGTCGATCTCTAATCCCTCGGATGTGGGGGCAAAAGGGCCGGGCGAAATAAAGATAACATTGAGGATGTCGAGGGCGAATAAAGTCCTCGGGACGGATATATCCGCCTCAAAATGCGCCTCAATACTTAAAAGCCTCGGGCTGGGCGTAAAATCCAAGGGTAAGGACGCGCTTACGATCTCGGTCCCTTCTTTCAGGAGAGACCTCAGGGAAGAAGTCGACTTGATAGAAGAGATATCCCGCATATACGGCTATGATAATATACCGGAGACTCTTTCAAGGATACAGCTCTGGGGCAAGGGTCCCCAGAAGAGCCGCGACAGGATAATAGAAGAGGCGGTAAGGGAGGCCCTGACCGGCGCAGGATTGAATGAGGCAATCACCTACTCGTTAAGGTGCAAGGACCTTTTTGTCCAACAGGCATTGAGCATGACCGACAGCCAGGTACTAAAGGTCCAGAACCCGCTGAGCTCGGAATCGGAGGCCCTTCGCCCCGTCCTGATATGCGGGATGCTGGATGTCGTCGCGTATAATCTCAACAGGAAGGTCCCTGACGTAAAGATATTCGAGATCGGGAAATCATATTTTTATAAGGGCGGCGACGTGCCTTCCGAAAAAGGGGTTTTGGCGCTCGCCATGTGCGGGATGAAAGAGAAAAACTGGCACAGGAAAGAGGCGGTCGACATATTCGACCTTAAGGGGATAATCGAAGCGCTCTTTTCGAAACTTGGGATCGCGGGATATGAATTCGAGGTAAAGCCGCTTCCTTTATTTTCGCCGGCGGCGTCGGCCGTCGTAAAGATCAATGGGAAAGAGATAGGCGTCTTGGGTAAAGTCGACAAGGCATTCCTTGACAGATATGATATAAAAGGCAACGTATTCGTAAGCGAACTGGCGCTCGAGGCGGTATATTCGCACGCCGGGCTTGAACATAAATTCTCCGGGCTTCCGAGATACCCGTCGTCATCGCGGGACATATCGCTTATAGTCGACGACAAAGTCTCGAATAAGGATATCGTCGGGACTATCAAAGAGGCTTGCGGCGACCTGGCGGTCGATGTCAGCCCGTTCGACCTTTACCGGGGGGAACAGGTGCCCAAGGGATGCAAGAGTATCCTGTATTCCGTGGAATACAGGGCGCCTGACAGGACATTGACCGACGGGGAAGTCAACTCCCTCGACAGGAAGGTCCGCGAGGCGCTGGTCCAGAGATTTAACGCCAAGATACGGTAATTTCCGGTTTACATATGGCAGATACCCACCTGAAGAAAGACCTGTTTGAGAAGAAAAAAAGGGATTCCTCCAAGCCCGAACCTCTCGCCGTAAGGATGAGGCCCCGCGCCCTGAAGGAGTTCACGGGGCAGGGCCATATCATCGGGCCGGGAAAACTCCTTACCCGCGCGATAGAAGCGGATACGATAGTGTCGCTCGTGCTTTACGGCCCTCCCGGGACAGGAAAGACCACCCTTGCCCATGTAGTCTCGAACGCCACAAAGGCTGAGTTCGTCCAATTAAATGCCACTACCTCTAACGTCCAGGAATTAAGGAAGGAGATCGAGGCAGCGAAACAGCGCCGGGCCCTTTACGACAAGAAGACTATACTCTTCATCGACGAGATACACAGGTTCAATAAGGCGCAGCAGGACGTCCTGATGCCGGATGTGGAAGCGGGCGTCGTGGTCCTGATAGGCGCGACTACATACAATCCTTTCTTCTCGATAGTGGCGCCGCTCATCTCGCGTTCGCTCGTCTTCGAGTTAAAGCCGCTTTCAGATGCGGATATCATGACGATATTGAACAACGCGCTCAGGGACAAGGAGCGCGGGCTGGGCGATATGCCCGTGAAGATAGAAAGCGATGCGCTTAAGTTTTTGGCCAAGCTCTCCGAGGGCGACGCGCGACGGGCGCTGAACGCGCTGGAGCTCGCGGCCCTTACGACCCCGAAGTCCAAGGACGGGGCGGTAAACATTACCCTGCAGGCCGCAGAGGAATGCATACAGAAGAAAGCCGTCGTATACGACAGGGACGAAGACGGCCATTATGACACCATATCCGCCTTCATAAAGTCCATGCGCGGTTCCGATCCGGACGCCGCGCTATATTGGCTTGCAAAGATGCTATATGCGGGCGAAGACCCCAGGTTTATCGCGCGCCGCATCGTGATATGCGCGGCAGAGGATGTCGGCCTCGCCGACCCGCAGGCGATAGTCATGGCCAACGCGGCATTGCAGATATCGGAATTCGTAGGGCTTCCCGAAGCCAGGATCCCCCTCGCCGAGGCGACGGTCTATATCGCGTGCGCGCCGAAATCGAACGCGGCTTATCTTGGGGTGGAGAAGGCGTTAAAGGACGTTGAGGAAGGCAGGGTCATGGAAGTGCCCGCGCATTTGAAAGACGCCTCGATGGATTCCGAGGCCCTGGGCCACGGCAAAGGATACAAGTACGCCCACGATTATAAAGGGCATTTCGTCGAGCAGGAGTATATGCCTAAGAAGACGGTATATTATGAGCCGACAGATATAGGTTTTGAGAAACAATTTAAGGAACGCCTGGAGACATTGTGGAAAAAAAGACAAAAGCCATAGGATTGTTGAGCGGCGGGCTGGATTCGATCGTCGCCTCGCGGCTTATCCTGGACCAGGGCATAAAAGTAGAGGCGCTGAATTTCGTGACGGCGTTTTGCACCTGCACTTCCAAGGGGTCGGGCTGCCTGGCCTCGCAGAAGGCCGCAGACCAGCTCGGCATCCCGTTAAAGGTCGTGGACATCTCCGAGGAGATCCTCGACGTCGTGAAACACCCGAAGTTCGGCTACGGCAGCGGGATGAACCCGTGCCTCGATTGCCGCATATTCGTATTCAGGAAAGCCAAGGAATATATGCGCGAATCCGGCGCGGATCTTATATTTACCGGTGAGGTTCTGGGACAGAGGCCGATGTCGCAGAGGCGGGAGGCGATGAATATCATAGAGCGCGAGTCCGGGCTTAAGGGTTATCTTTTGAGGCCGCTCTGCGCCAAGCTGTTCCCGCCCACCCTGGCGGAAGAGAAAGGTATCGTCGACAGGGAAAAACTCTTGTCTATTTCCGGGCGCTCAAGGAAAGGGCAGATATCGCTTACGAAGAGGTTCAACATAAAAGATTACCCGTGTTCAAGCGGCGGCTGCCTTTTGACTGACAAGGGTTTCGCCCAGCGCATGAAAGACCTGATGAAATACAAGCCGGATTTCGGCTTGCCGGACGTCCTCCTGCTGAAATACGGCAGGCATTTCAGGATGTCGCCGTCGGTAAAGCTTGTCGTGGCGAGGGATGAGAGCGAGAATTTCAGGCTGGCGTCGCTGAAAAATAACAGCGATATCATGTTCCACGCGCAGGACCCGCTCGGGCCGGTCTCGATATTGCGGGGCAGCACCGGCGGGGAATTCGTGGATGAGGCCGCGTCGATAACCGCAAGGTATACGCTCGGGAAGGATAACGGAGGCGAGGTAAAGATAAGGTATTTCATGAATCCCGGAGAAGACAGGTTCCTTAAATCAGGGCCTTGCGGGGAATCCGCGGTCAAGGAGAGGAGGGTTTGACCATGAATAGCGGCACGGAATCGGTAAGTTTTATAGCCGCTTTTGTAGCCGGTTTACTGTCGTTCCTTTCCCCTTGCGTATTGCCCCTTATTCCGTCTTACATATCGTATATTACCGGCATCACGTTCGGAGAGCTTACGCAGGAAACGCTGCCGAAAAGGATAAGGTTCCTGACTGCGGCACATTCCCTGCTCTTCATACTCGGGTTTACCATAGTTTTTATGCTCCTGGGGTTGTCGCTGACTTTCGCGGGCGGGCTGGTGTCCCAGCACAGGCAGGTAATAAGCAAGATAGGCGGCGTCATAATAATCATCTTCGGGCTTAGCATAACAGGGGTAATAAACCTGGCCTTCCTGCAGAAGGAGAAGAAGGTCGAGGTCAAATCAAGGCCTGTAGGCTATTTCGGGTCCCTCCTTATAGGGGCGACTTTCGCGCTCGGCTGGACGCCGTGCGTCGGGCCGCTTTTGGCATCAATATTGCTTTTGAGCTCGACCGAAAAAGAGATAATGAGAGGGGCCATGCTCCTCTTCTCTTATTCCCTCGGGCTGGCCTTGCCTTTCTTCATTTCAAGCATACTTATCAACAACTTCCTGGCCTACTTTAAGGCCTTAAAGAAGTACCTGAGGGCGGTATCCGTCATTACGGGTATATTCCTGATAATCGTGGGCGTAATGATATTCACGAACTCGTTCGGCGCACTCGCGGGTTGGTTCGAAAGGCTGTTTTTGAGGCCGTAATTTTAGGGCATTTTCCCTTGACTTAACGGCATTTTAACTTATAATAAATAGATGGTACATAAGCTAAAACAGAACCTTAGAGAAAATATCCTTAGAAGGTTAAAAACCCAAAAGGAGGTTGAAAGGCATAGTAGGAGCCTCGCTATAAAGAGGAGGCTTTTGTCGTTGCCCGAGTTCAGAAGGGCAAATGTAATAATGTTTTACGTCTCGAAAGACGGCGAAGTTGAGACGATGCCGATGATCGAGGCGGCTTTGGAACGTGGTAAGGCAGTGCTTGTGCCGGTCATAAAAGTGAGAAAGAAAAAAATGGTGGTATCCGAGATAATGGATCCCAATAAAGATCTGGTTAGAGGCCCTTACGGGATTTATCAGCCTAAGGCGCATTTTG
>JAQTVK010000142.1 GCA_028706795.1 Candidatus Omnitrophota bacterium
GGACATAGAACAACCCGTCTTTTCGGCCAGGGGAGATTTCGCCGGGTCAGTCAGCCTGCTTTTTAAACCGGAAGACCTCATTTCTTCGGTGATAAGGTCAGTGACGAATGACCCCTCACTGTATATATGGGTGATGCAGAAGGACGGGCGCATACTTTATGACCCGGATACGGCGCAGATAGGAAGGATGTTATTCAGCGATCCCCTCTATGAGCCGTTCCCGGATACGGTAGAGTTCGGCAGGAAAGTCGCCGGGGACAGGACAGGTTCGGGCTCGTACAATTTTTTCGACCTGGGGACCACTAAATCCGTCAGGAAGAATGCGGCCTGGACTACGATCACCCTGCACGGCACCGAGTGGCGGCTGGTCGTGGCGACAAAAGAATTCTCGGCGAACGAAAAACAGGATACCGTGATAAGGAACCTGACGCAATCCGCGGTCAGCATGCTCCAGGCCGTATACGACAGGTCGCAGAAAGATAACATGACGCTTGACCAGGCGAAAGAGATGGGCGCCGACATCCTGAGGTCTATCCGTTACGGCGACGACGGCAAAGGATATTTCTGGGCGGATACGGTCGCCGGCGTCAACGTCGTCCTCTACGGGGACAAAAAAGTGGAAGGCAAGAACCGGTTAGACGCGAACATAAACGGCATTAATTATATCCGGGAGATAATCGCGCACGGCAAACAGCCGGGCGGCGGTTACACGGATTACTGGTTCCCGAAGCCGGGCTCGGCAGAGCCTTCGAAAAAAAGGGGATACAGCCTTCTCTTCAGGCCTTTCGGGTGGATCGTAGGCACAGGATATTATCCGGACTAAAATCATGAAAAAATATATTTACCTTTTGGCTTTGGCGATGGTCTTGGCGCCGTCCACGTGCCGCGCCGACGGCCTTGGAACGCTGATGCGGGTAGGAAAGAGCATGGACGAGATACAGCGCGATTATGACAGGGAGACCGCGGCATACAGCCGGGTAAAAGAAGCTATCGGCAATGGCGGGATAAAGAAGGGCGTCAAGCAGGCAGCGGTCTTAAAATACGGCGAGCCGGTGGTTGTCGTGACCGAGGCGATGCGAAAGAGGCAGGTATGGGTCTACAGGCCCGGCACGACAGACCTCTTGAATAAGCCGAAGATACGCCTCTTTTTCGACGATAGCGGGGTACTCGACCAGATAACCGTAGTAGAATAAAGGAAGCCGGGATGACAAAAATAATCGTTATGTTATTGGCCGCTATCCTGGGCCTCGGCGCAGCCGCGCCCTGCTATTGCCAGCAGGGCCGGGAAGATCTCCGCGAAGTCAAGGTCGTCGACGGGACGATCTTCGACCTGGACTGGGCCGGGTCTAAGATGACCGTCAAATGGCTGAACGGTTATGATAACAGCTACCGCGAGCTGGCCCTTAATGTGCCCGATAACGCGGTAATAAGGAAGGGCGGGAAAGAGATAGATTTTTCAGAGCTGCAGATCAATGACACCGTCACCGTCAGGTACTACGAGGATCCCGACGGGACAGGCACGCTCCTAATCCTCGAAGACACCGCGTCGTCGCCATAAAAACGGAGGCCAATTGGTAAACCTTAAAAGGAATTCCGCCCTCATATTGGCCGCCGCGTTTCTTTTCTCCGGATGCGCGGTAGACCGCTCCATGGAATCGAAGAAGATAATCGAGAAGGACAACGGCAAGCTGGTCGAGCTTACGGTCGGGAACACGCTCATAGTGGAGCTTCCCGGAAATCCGTCCACGGGTTATATGTGGCAGATCGTATCGGTGGATACGTCCGTCCTGAAACAGGTAGAAAGCGCCACAAAATTCAAGGCCGATACGAAAAAACTAATAGGCTCTCCCGGAAAGGTCACCATGCTCTTTAAGGCGGCGGGCCAAGGGAAGACAATGCTCAAGCTTGCTTATCACCGCTCGTGGGAGAAGAAGATCGCGCCGTTAAAGACCTATCAGGTTGACGTCATAGTCAATTAGCGCATGCGCGGACACGTCCTCATGGTCACTTTAAATCCGGATTTTAAATAAAATGGATATATTCAGCGGGAACCCGCGCCTGAACGAAGCCGTAAATTTTTTCGTCTATGATACGATAAAAATATTCCTCCTGCTCGCCGTCATTATTTTCATAGTCTCGATAATCCGTTCGTTCCTCCCGCCCGAAAGAACAAGAAAGATCCTTTCGCATAATAACAGGTTCACCGGGCACGTCCTGGCGGCGGTACTTGGAATATTTACGCCTTTCTGCACGTGCAGCGCGATACCGCTCTTCCTCGGGTTTGTCGAGGCCGGCGTCCCGCTGGGCGTTACATTCACGTTCCTGGTCGCCTCGCCCATGATAAACGAGGTCGCGCTTATAATGCTACTGGGGATGTTCGGCTGGAAGGTCGCGCTGTTGTATATCGCAAGCGGTATGACCATCGCGATAGCCGCGGGCATGGCGATCGGGGCGATGAAACTCGAGGGATTGCTGGAAAAACTCGAATTAAAGGAAAAATCGAATCCGTTGACCAAGGGGATAGAGCTTACGTGGCCCGACAGGATAAGATACGCGAAGGCCTACGTCGTCTTTATCATAAAGGGCGTCTGGCCTTATGTAGTGATCGGCATAGGCGCGGGCGCGTGGATACACGGCTATGTGCCGGTGGATTTCCTCTCTAAATACGCCGGAACCGGCAAATGGTATGCGGTGCCGCTCGCGGTAGCTATCGGCATACCTCTCTACTCGAACGCGGCCGGTATCATCCCGCTCGTCAGCGCGCTCACCGAAAAAGGCATGGCGATGGGCACGACGCTTGCTTTTATGATGGCGGTGACCGGGCTTTCGTTCCCCGAGTTCATGATATTGAGGAAAGTGATGAAGACAAGGCTCATTTTGGTCTTCGCCGGGGTGGTCGGGGCCGGGATAATGCTTACGGGCTATCTTTTCAATTTTGTGATAAAATAAATTTTGACGCATGGCAGATTATAACGTAAACTTATCAAAGGAACACGCCCTTAAAGAGAAGATGGGGCGGCT
>JAQTVK010000014.1 GCA_028706795.1 Candidatus Omnitrophota bacterium
CTGCGTCCATGACAAGGATTCGGTCGTCGACGAGGCTTTGTTGACCGTGATGCGCGCCCCGAAAAGTTACACCAGGGAAGATGCGGTCGAGATAAGCTGCCATGGCGGCGTGATACCGTTAAGGAAGTCGCTGGGGCTCGTGCTGGAACGCGGCGCGCGGCTCGCCGAGCCGGGTGAATTCACAAAGCGGGCTTTCATTAATGGCAGGCTCGACCTTACGCAGGCCGAGGCGGTCCTCGATATAATAAGGGCCAAGACCGACGCCTCGCTCAGGGCGGCGATAAGCCAGCTCGACGGCAGGCTCTCATCCGGCCTTAATAAAATAAAAGACGAACTCATCTCGATATCGGCGAACATCGAAGGCTCCATAGATTTTCCCGACGAGGATATAGAGATAATATCGGAGGCGAAGATAGGCGAGCGCCTGGGGTCCGTAAAAGAAGAGGTCCGGCGGCTGCTCGAAACAGCGGAGAGGGGCATCATCCTCAGGGAAGGGATCTCCTGTGTAATTTGCGGCAAGCCGAACGTCGGGAAATCAAGCATGCTCAATGCGCTGGTCGGCAGGGAGAGGGCCATAGTCACGCATATACCGGGCACGACGAGGGATCCCATAGAGGAATTCATTAACATCCTGGGGATCCCTTTCAGGCTGGCAGATACTGCGGGCATCGTTCCTACCGAAGATATAGTGGAAAGGGAGGGCGTGCTGAGGAGCCGCGAGCATATCGAGGCCGCCGACCTGGTCCTGCTTGTCCTCGACGCGAGTTCCCGCCTTACGGACGAGGACAGGGTATTGCTTGAGGATACGAAAGGCAGGCAGAGGATAATAGTCTTGAATAAGATCGACCTTTCGAGGAAGATATCGTTAGCTGCTTCCCGTGACGAAACGGTCGCAGAGGTATCGGCGAAGTCCGGTGAAGGGATAGACGGGCTTAAAGATAAGATGTCTGAAAAGGTCTTCGGCGGCGGCATACGCTCGACGGAAGGTGCGATAATCACGAACGCCAGGCAGAAGGACGCACTGAGGCGCTCGTACGAATCGCTTGCAGAGGCGATCAGGGCGGTGGACGGAAAGCTCTCGCCTGAATTGATAGCGATAGAGCTAAAGGAATCGCTCGATTGCATCGGCGAGATCGCCGGGGAGACCGTGACCGATGATATACTCGATAAGGTCTTCTCGCAATTTTGTATCGGGAAATAACATAAAAAGGAAAGGCCGGGAAAGCGACATGGACAAGAAAAAAATAATGAAAGCCGTAACTATGATACTCGAAGCGGTCGGTGAAAACCCGAGGCGCAAGGACCTGCAGGAGACGCCGCGCAGGGTCGCGGAGATGTATGAGGAGATATTCGCCGGGATAAGGCAGGACCCGGCCAAGGAACTCGAGGTCGTCCTCGACCAGAAGCACGAGGAGATAATCCTCCTTAAGAGCATACCTCTTTATTCTGTGTGTGAACACCACCTCCTCCCGTTCCTCGGGAAGGCCCATATTGCCTATATACCCAAAGAGGGCAGGGTGACGGGCTTAAGCAAGCTGGGAAGGGCGATTGATATACTAGCCAAAAGGCCGCAGGTCCAGGAGAGGCTTACGACCCAGATCGCCGAAGTGATAATGCATGAGCTCAAACCCCGCGGATGCATGGTCGTTATAGAGGCCGAGCACCTCTGCATGTCGATGAGGGGCTTAAAAAAACCGGGGATATCGACCGTCACGAGCGCCGTAAGGGGAGTATTCCGCTCGAACGAAAAGACGCGCTCTGAAGCGCTCTCCCTGATGAAGTCGTAATTATTTGTTATCAAGCGCGGGAAAATATAGTATAATACAACCCAAATATGGATAATTCAGTCTTTCTGGTCTTCCAGAACAAGGTCTTTTGGGCCACGCTCCTTGGCTGGGTGACCGCCCAAACCATCAAGATAGTCATAAACAGCATCAAGGAGAGGAAGTTCAACTTCCGCTGGCTGTTCAGCACCGGCGGGATGCCAAGCGCCCACTCTTCCGGGGTGATGTCGCTCGCGACCGCAGTAGGCATCCAGCAGGGGTTCGATTCCGCCATCTTTATAGTGACGTTTGTTTTCGCCGTGGTCATCGCCTTCGACGCGCAGGGCGTAAGGCGCTCCACCGGACAGCAGGCCGAGATCCTGAACAAGATAATGGATGACATATACTGGCGCAGGAAGATACAGGAGGACAGGCTCAAGGAACTGATCGGCCACACGCCTTTTGAAGTATTCGTAGGTTCGCTGATAGGGATAGTGATCGCCGCAATCATAATGTTGTAGAAAGGGGAGACACCGTAACATGAAGATCAAAGCTTTTTTGCCCGCGGCAGTGATCGCGGTAGCCATAATAGGTTTGTTAGTGATATTCCTTCCGAAGATGCAGTTCGGTTCCAAGGAAGGGGCGTTGATAAGCGGGGCGCGTGCGCTTGATAAGGAAGGCAGGACCGAAGAGGCCATAAAGGAACTTGAAAAGGTCATCGCCGGATATCCCGACAGCAAGAAGGCGGGGGACGCGCTCATCTCGCTCGGGGCGCTCTACGAGAAACAGGGCAAGCTCTCCGAGGCGAGGGATGCCTACAGGAAGGCCTACGAGGCATATCCGGACCCGGGCATAGTGAACACCGCGAAGCCGAAGGCGGAAGAACTCAGCATGAAGATACTCTTCTCGCCGATAGTGGACAGCGACAGCAAGGAATATACCGTCCAGGCCGGCGATACGCTGGTCAAGATAGCGAAAGTCTTCGGCACGACTGTTGACCTTATTAAAAAGTCCAATAACCTTACGGGCGATAACATAAGGCAGGGACAGAGGCTGAAAGTGGTGACCGCAAGATTCAGCGTCGTCATCGATAAATCGCAGAACATGCTCCTGCTCAAGCAGAATGATAATGTGATGAAGGCCTACAAGGTCGCCACCGGCTTGAACAACTGCACCCCGGTAGGCACTTTCAAAATAACGACTAAACTCATAGACCCGGTCTGGTATAAGACCGGTGCGGCCGTCCCGCCGGGAAGCCCGGAGAATATACTGGGGACGCGCTGGATGGGCCTCTCCAGGGAAGGGTATGGTATCCACGGCACGACCGACCCGTCTTCACTCGGGAAACAGGCCACGGCAGGCTGCGTAAGGATGCTTAACAGCGACGTCGAGGAACTTTACGGTATATTGCCGGAAGGCACAGAAGTCACGATAGTCGACTAAAGAGCCCATATGAACGGAATCGGCCTAGATTTCGAAAAACCCATACTTGAGCTCGAGCGCAAGATCGAAGAGCTCAAAAAATTCACTTCCTCAGAGAATATAGACCTCTCCACGGAAATAAAGAAACTCGAAGACAAGCTCGACAAGGTAAAAAAAGAGGTCTTCGAAGGGCTCACTCCCTGGCAGAGGGTCCAGATCGCCCGCCATCCCAAAAGGCCTTATACTTTAGATTACGTAGGGCTTATCATGACCGATTTTTCCGAGATACACGGGGACAGGGTATTCGGAGATGACAAGGCCCTCATATGCGGTTTTGCGAAGATAGACGGGCAGAAGGCCATAGTCATGGGCCACCAGAAGGGCCGCGATACTAAAGAGAACCTCATGAGGAATTTCGGATCGGCGCATCCGGAAGGATACAGGAAGGCGATGAGGGTGATGAAGATGGGCGAGAAATTCAAGCTGCCCGTGATAGTCTTCATAGATACACCCGGCGCTTATCCCGGCATCGGGGCGGAAGAGAGGGGCCAGGCCGAGGCGATAGCGTTGAACCTTATGGAGATGGCGCGGATAAAGGTGCCGATCATCTGTTTCATTATCGGCGAGGGCGGTTCAGGCGGCGCGCTGGGAATCGGGGTGGGTGACAGGATATGCGTCCTCGAGAACGCTTATTATTCCGTGATCTCTCCGGAAGGCTGCGCCGCGATATTATGGAAGGACAGGGCAAGGGCCCCTGATGCGGCGAAGGCCCTCAAATTGACCGCGCAGGACCTCCTGGGGCTCGGACTTATCGACGAGATAGTGCATGAACCGCTGGGAGGCGCCCACCGCGACCCGGCCGCGACCGCGGCGGCGATAAAGGAATCAATTAAAAAATATCTTAAGGACCTTTCCTCCCTGGCGCCCGCGGCCCTGATAGAAGCCAGGTACGAAAAATACAGGAAGATAGGAGCGTTCTCAACGGAATGAATGATACCATCTTCGAGATACCAAGCGATCCTAAGTATATAAAACGCGCCTCAGCCAAACTGCTGGGTGCCCTCAAAAAACTTAAGTTGGACAAGGAGACGCTCTTCGACATAAGGCTTTGCCTGGAAGAGGCGGTCATAAACGCCATAAAATACGGCAATAAACTCGACGAGAGGCTGCCGGTCGTTATCAGCTACACGCTTTCCAAGGGAAAGCTCGAGATAACGGTCCGCGACCAGGGCAAGGGTTTCGATTACAAGGCGACGCCCGACCCCCGCTCCGACGCGAATATACTCAAGCACGGCGGCCGGGGCATCTTTCTGATAGAACACCTTATGGATGAGGTCAGATATAATGATAGCGGAAACGAGATAAAGATGATAAAATTTATAAGCGGAGGTAAAGCCCATGGTAGTAAAAGATAGGAAGGTCGGAGACGCGATCGTTTTGGAAGTGGAAGGCGAGATAAATTTCAACTCATCCCCGGATTTCAGGAAGGCGTTCCTTAAAGTGCTGGACTCGAAGGCGCAGAAAGCCGTCATAAACCTCGCCGGAGTGGCTTATGTGGACTCGTCGGGCCTGGCTACGCTTGTCGAGGCGCACCAGAAGATAAAGAGCATAGGCGGCAAGCTTAAACTCGCCAGCCTCTCCCCCAAGGTAAAGAGCCTTTTCGAGATAACCAAGTTAGAGAAACTTTTCGAGATATACGCCACGGAAGATGACGCCTTGAAGTCCGCTTAGAGAGGATAAGGGCTCTATGAACATACTGCAGGCCATAGGAAGGGCTACCCTGAACGCGGGCACGGCCATATGGGACGTGTTCGCGTTATTTTTTAATACCCTCTACTGGCTGTTATTCGCGCCTTTTATAGGCAAATTCATCGGAAGGCGGTACATCTTCCAGCAGATGGTCTTTGCCGGCGTCCAGTCAATCCTGATAGTATTTTTTGTCACGTTGTTCATAGGAATAGTCCTCGCGATGCAGGGCGCGTACCAGCTGGATAAGCTCGGCGCAGTAAGGTTCGTGGCGGCCCTTATAAGCGTCTCGATGTGCCGTGAGATGGGGCCGGTGCTGATAGCGCTCGTGGTTGCAGGGAGAGTTGGTTCTGCGATAGCTGCGGAACTGGGCACCATGAAAGTCACCGAGCAGATAGAGGCGCTTGAGACGATGGCCCTGAATCCCGTAAGGTTTTTGGTCGTCCCGCGGTTTTTAGCCCTCCTCGTAATGCTTCCCGCCCTTACGATAATGGGTGACCTGGTAGGGATGTTCGGAGGGTATCTGGTCGGAGTCTATAACCTCAAGATAAGCCCGGGTCTTTATATAAAGACAAATTTTGAATTCCTCGTGGCGAAAGATGTGATGACCGGCCTTTTTAAGAGCGTCGTCTTCGCCATAATAATAGCGATAATCGGGTGCTATCAGGGCCTTAACACGAAAGGCGGCGCAGAAGGCGTCGGGCGCTCGACCACCTTGAGCGTCGTCATTAGTTTTATACTCATAATCCTGGCCGATGCGATATTGACCGGTATATTCTATTTCGCGAACGTGTAAAATGACGGATAAGATGGAAACAGTCATAAAGATCGAGAACCTTGTAAAAGCCTTCGACGGGCGCCGCGTCCTGGATGACGTAAGCCTCGAGGTCTATAAAAGCGAGACGCTGGTCATCGTCGGCGGGTCCGGTTGCGGCAAATCGACCCTTTTGCGCCATATAATAGGGCAGTTAAGACCCGACTCCGGGAAGATCCAGCTTTTCGGGGAGGATATAACCCGCCTGAAAGAGAACCAGATGGACCGGCTGAAGAAACGTTTCGGCATGCTCTTCCAGTCCGCCGCGCTCTTCGATTCGCTTACCGTCGAGGAGAATATCGCGCTTCCGCTCAGGGAGCATACAAAGCTCGATGAGCATATCATAAAGATCATGGTAAAGATGAAGCTTAACCAGGTAGGCCTCCGCGGCTTCGGCCATCTTATGCCGTCGCAGCTTTCCGGCGGCATGAGGAAGCGCGTCGGCCTGGCGCGCGCCATAGCCCTCGACCCTGAAATTATATTCTATGATGAGCCATCAGCCGGGCTCGATCCGGTCGTAACTGCGGTCGTAGATAAATTGATAAGAGACCTGGGTGGCGCGCTGTCGATCACGTCGGTCGTGGTCACCCACGATATGAATTCCGTCTTCAGGATAGCCGACAGGATAGTGATGTTATATAAAGGTAAGGTCCTGCAGATCGGGACGAAAGACGAGATAAGGAATTCCAAGAACGAATATATCCAGCAGTTCATAAACGGCACCATAGAAGGCCCGATGCAGTTCTTCGCGCCTGACGAAGGATACCTCGAAGAGTTGACAAAATAAAGGAGCAATGATATGGCTAAATTCAATAATGAGATAAAGACGGGGATAGTCGTCGTAGCCGCGGTATTGGTGTTTATGTATATCTCCGCTATGATGGGCGGCGGGAAGAAGGTTATCGGGGGCTACGACCTTAATGTCATATTCAATTACGTAAACGGCCTCGAGGATAAGGCGCCGGTAAAACTTGCGGGCGTCAACGTGGGAGA
Source organism: Candidatus Omnitrophota bacterium (assembly GCA_028706795.1). GTDB lineage: Bacteria > Omnitrophota > Gorgyraeia > Pluralincolimonadales > Pluralincolimonadaceae > Pluralincolimonas. The sequence continues at coordinate 6,739 of JAQTVK010000014.1, forward strand.
GGTGAAGAAGGTCGAGCATATCTATGATAATGACGAGACGAAGGTTCTTGTGCAGCTTACCCTCAACGGCGGCACCAAAGTCAGGGAAGATTCGAAGATCATAATAGGCACGACCGGGCTCATCGGGGAGAAATACATCGAAATAACCGGCGGGAAAAAAGGTTCGCCTATCGTTAAAAAAGGCAAGACGTTAACCGGGGTAGACCCGTTCGTGATGGAAGAGCTTATAGCTAAAGTGGATTCCGCGATCCAGGACCTGCAGAAGCTTATGGGCGATGCTGACAGCGTCCTCGTAGAGAATAAGGACGATATCAGGGTGACTATTATGAACCTCAAAGATTCTTCGGAGAATTTAAAGGAATTCAGCGACGAGGTGAAGCGGAATCCCTGGAAGCTTCTCATGAAAGGCAAGGAAGTCCCGCCAACAGCCAACCCTAAGAAGTAATGACAGGAGAGGAATGATATGAGGCTTAAATTTCCGGCATGTCTTTTGTTGCTCAGTTTCCTGTTTTTTAATTCTCCCTTGCTTTGCGCCAAGGAACTCGAGAGGGAAGCGAGGGTGATCTTCGTCAAGGGCGATGCGAAGGTCCAGAAGGCAGGCAAGGCAGAATGGCTGTCCGCGAAGAAAGGCATGCTTTTAGCCGACGGCGATACCGCCAGGACCGGGAAGGAAGCGGCCATAGAGATCTCTTTTGATAACGAGAACAAGAACCTGGTAAGGTTGGAGGAGGATTCGACTCTCATCCTGCGCGGGAAGATGCTCAAGCAGATAGAACTGCCGCAGGGCAGGATACGTTCGCTGGTCAAGAAGCTCGACAAAGAGACTTCATTCGAGATAAAGACCCCGACCATTATAGCCGGGGCAAGGGGAAGCGGCTGGGACGTCTCCACTGCCGAGAAAAGGGACAACGTCAGGGCTTTTGAGGACGAGATATTCGTCCAGGCGTACGGCCAGGACGGCAAATTAATAAAGGAAGTTTTGGTGAGGGAAGGCTGGGAGGTAATAATAGACAGGTTCCAGGCGCCCGGCGAGCTAATTGAGCTGTCGGATAAGGATAGACAGGACTGGAATTCATGGCGCGACGACCTGAATGACCGCCTGCAGGCCGGCGGCGCAAAGGAAGACAGCAAGCCCGGCGAATTTAACGATATCCAGCAGATAGAACGGATGACTGAAAGCCGGGACGATTTTAAACAGGATCTCCTGGAAACTGAGGATATCAAAAAGATAGACGACAGGATCCAGGGAGAGAGCGCGGACCCGGTCCACGGCGGCGCCGGGGGCGGCGCCGTGCATTATTAACATATCCGTAATGCCGCACAGGGAGATAATGAATAAATTACTGCCGTTAGTTCCCGCGTTGTTTTTAATATTGATATTCCCCTTCTCTGTAAATGCGGCTGATATAAACGAGGAACAGACGACCGAGAAATACCTCGGAAAATCAGAGGAGAAGGCCTACAAGAAGGTCGAGACCGTCAAGGAAGGGCAGAGATATACGACGAAATTATTGGCCGCGGCCATCCAGGGATACGATAATAACGTCTTCCTTGACCCGCGCCGTGTCCAGGATACATTCTCCGAGGCCATCGTCGATGCCGGCGTCTCGTATCCGTTAAGCGGCAGGTGGGACGTCAACGGCGGGATCTCGGCGCATAACATAACTTACTGGAAAGCGACCGACGCCAACCTTACCGAGGCGGACTTAAACTTCGGCTTCAACGGGAAACTCCCGGGCAACCTGACGCTTACCGCCTTCAACGACGTCGAATTGGTCGAGTACCAGGCGAATGCCGACGGCAATTATCTCGGCGACAAAGTCGGGCTGGCCCTGAAGCAGAAGTTACCGAATAATTTTTTCCATTCGTTGAGATACGAGTATTTCTATAAGCATTATTCCGACAGGCGGGCGCTAGACGCTGACGGCGTAAAATCCGCGCATAAGAGGGAGGACGGCAGGAACACCGTCTATTACGACCTTGGCGTTTACTTAAAACGGTCGATGTTTAAGGTCTTCGGCGAATATTACTATAACAACTCGAACGACAATTTCCTCGATTATTATGATTATGAATCCCTGAGGCTCGGCTCCTCGATGATATACCTCCTGACCGACAAGATGAGCACCTCTTTTTCGTATTACAGGCAATTCAGGAATTATCCCGGGAGGACACTCCTGGAAGACCCGACAAGGGGGGAGAAAGACAGGACGTGGGTCACATCCGCGTCGGTTTTTTACGATATTTACAAGAACGCGACTTTAGGCCTCAGTTACTCTTACAGGCAAAACCTCTCTAATAACCCTACACAGAAATACTCCGGCTCTATCACTTCCCTGGGGCTTTATTGCAGGTTCTAAGATAACTTCTCTTCCCGCCGGCTGCAAATAATCCAAAAATAGTTGAAAGAATTTTCCCAAAACTTACGTCTATATAGCTGAAAGGAGGGCATGTAAATGCTCAATTTCAGCGTAAAGAGGCTATACAGGTTCGATGGGGAGGGAACGCTCAAAGCGTTCGCGGACGTCGCTATCGGTGAGGAGTTCCTGGTAAAAGGATTCCGGGTGGTGGAGGGAAAGAACGGCTTATTTGTAGCCGGACCCCAGCAGGCAGGTAACGACGGCAAGTGGTACCCGACGGCCTACCCGTTGAATGATGAGGCCAAGAAGGAGATCGATAAGGTCGTAATGGAAGCCTTCGGAAGTGGGGAATAAGGAACTGGGGGACCTCGGCGAGGAGCACGCGGCGAGGTCCCTCACCTTAAAAGGCTACAGCATAATCGCGCGAAAATTCCGTTGCAGGTTCGGGGAGATAGACATTATCGCTCTGGATAGGGGGACGCTCGCATTTATTGAGGTCCGTTCCAGGTCGGATGAAGAATACGGGCTTCCGTACGAGACTATTAACCATGTAAAAAAGCGGCGTATAAGGAAGGTCGCTGCTGTCTTCCAGCTGAAATACGGTTTTTTGGAACATGACTCAAGGTTTGACTGTGTATCGGTGATCTTCGACAAAAATGGCAATATAAAAGATACTGAAATCATAAAGGACGCATTCTGGAGCTAAAATGCTTGCGAAAATAGAGAGCAGGACAGTATTGGGAATAGAGGCGAAGAAGGTGGAAGTGGAGGTTGATATGAGCGGCGGGCTTCCGTGTTTTACGATAGTCGGCCTGCCTGATGCCGCGGTCAGGGAGAGCAGGGACAGGGTTGTATCCGCTATAAAGAACTGCGGATTCAAATTCCCCCCGAAGAAGATAACCATAAACCTGGCGCCGGCGGACCTGAGGAAAGAAGGCGCGGCTTTTGACCTCGCCATCGCGGTGGGGATACTCGTATCCAACGGGGACCTCGAACAGGGCCGTGTCGCCGGAAAGGTATTTTGCGGAGAGCTATCGCTCGACGGCGGGCTGAGGCCGGTAAACGGCGCCCTCCCTATCGCGATAGGCATCTCGGAGAACGGGGGGAATGATTTTATCCTGCCGTCGGAGAACGCCAAGGAGGCGGCCATCGTCAGCGGGATCTCGGTTTTTCCGGCGAAGGATCTCGGCGAAGTGGTGGATTTCCTGAAGGGTAAAGCGAAGATCGAGCCGCTCAAAGTCGATCTTGCCGGGACGCCGAGGCCGTCCGGCGTTTTTGATATTGATTTCAGCGACGTAAAAGGGCAGTGGCACGTAAAGCGCGGCCTCGAAGTCGCCGCGGCAGGCGGCCACAATGTCCTTATGATCGGCCCGCCGGGCTCCGGCAAGACAATGCTCGCCCAGCGGCTGGTCACTATATTGCCCGGGTTATCCTTCGGCGAGATGCTCGAAACGACGAAGATACACAGCGTCGCGGGCTTGCTCGACAGCAAAAACTTCCTGGTTTCGCGCCGTCCGTTCCGCATGCCGCATCACACGGTCTCATATGCAGGCCTCGTCGGGGGAGGAAAGATATTAAAACCCGGGGAGATAAGCCTTGCGCATAACGGCGTCTTGTTCCTCGATGAGCTTCCGGAATTCCACCGAGACGCTTTGGAGGCTTTGCGCCAGCCGCTTGAAGGCGGGACGATAACCGTCTCGAGGGCCGCGTATAATTTCAGTTACCCGGCCAAGTTCATGCTCGTAGCCGCGATGAACCCGTGCCCGTGCGGATATTTTACCGACCCGAAGAAGGAATGCCATTGCGCGCCGCCGGCGATCCAGCGTTATCTTTCGAAGGTCTCCGGCCCGCTGTTGGACAGGATAGACATACACCTCGAGGTCCCGTCATTGAGGTATAAGGAACTCTCCAACAAGAGCAGGGGAGAGAGTTCAGCGGATATAAAAGAGAGGGTGGATAAGGCGAGGAAGATGCAGGGGGAAAGGTACGAAGGGCTGAATATATTCTGTAATGCCCATCTCTCCTCGAAACACCTCGAGCAATTCTGCCGCATAGATAAAGAAGCGGCGGAACTTTTGAAACTGGCGATCCTGGAGCTGGGCCTGAGCGCGAGAGGTTATGATAAAGTGCTGAAGATCTCGAGGACGGTAGCCGACCTCGCGGGAGCGGATACGATATCGGCGGAACACATCTCCGAGGCGATAAATTACCGCAGTTTGGACAGGAACCTGGGTTTCTGAAATAATTATGGTGACAGTACGCTTAATTATTGTCCGGGAAATAAGTATACTGTCACCGAGATTATCTAGACGTGTTTGCCGAAATCCGAGACTTTCGGTTTTACCAGTTTTTCAAAATCCGCGTATTTCATCTTCACCGTATCGGTGTGTGTCCCGCCGTTAAAGACGATCTCGACGTCTTCCTTGAGCATCTTGTCGGCGTAGGTCTCGAGGCCGAAAAGGTTCCCGAAGGGCGGCATCGCGCCGGGCTTATAATCCGGGATAACTTTCTTGATGTCTTTTTCAGTGGCGATCTTTATGGACTTGCACTTCAGGACCGATTTGAGCTTTTTCGCGTCGATGAGGTGTATCGCGGGCAGGACAGCGAGGACGAACTTGTCGCCGGCTTTTACCAGCACCGATTTTACGACCTGTTTACCCGGGACTTCCTGCGCTGCCGCTATTTCCTGTGCGGTGTAGGCCAGCTTATGCTTTAATGCCTTGTATTTTACCTTGTTTGTATCCAGGTATTTCTTTAACTTCGCCGCTATTGCCATTTCCCGGCCTCCTTTCGCTCAAGGTTAAATTAAATGGTGCCGAAGGAGAGATTTGAACTCTCAAGACCTTACGGTCACTGCGCCCTGAACGCAGCGCGTATGCCAGTTCCGCCACTTCGGCTTGCTTAGTTCTTGTCGAACCACATCCTGTCGCGGTATTCCTTGACCA
>JAQTVK010000143.1 GCA_028706795.1 Candidatus Omnitrophota bacterium
TCGCAAAATTCAACGAGGGCGAGGACAGGCGCGGGCAGGATTACCGGTACAGCCGCGGGACGCTCGAGTTCGAGGACGGGACGATACTCAACGCCCAGGGCGTATTGAATAACAAGAGGGCGCTTATATGGGTATATGACCTGTTGAGGACGAAGTTCAACCAGGGTGCGGTCAGGCCGCTCGATATCAAAGGAGCCGTTTTGACGGTCGCCGGGATGGACAAGGGGGATTATAAAGTCGAATTCTGGAATACGTATAACGGGAAAATCACCGGGACGGTCAATGCCGCGTGCAATGGCTCAAAAATAGAGATACCCTTGCCCGAGATTACCGGAGATATGGCCCTCAAAGTGATATCCCTGGACGCAAATGCGCGCCCGAAGCCGTCAAAGGCCTATATAGCCTCGAAGTTCCTGAAGAAGGATGTGCCGCTCGAAACCCGCGATATCTGGGAGGGCTTCGAGAAGCAGGGTGATTGGGTCTGCGCGGACTGGGGCGATAAAGCGAAGGTCTCGCTCGTCAAAGACAGGCTCACCGAAGGCAAGAGTTCGATCAAAGTGGTATTCGACAAGGCAGGCAGGAGGACCGACGGGAAAGGCATATGCCTCCAGAACACCAAGCTTGACCTCGACCTGTCAAAGGCCAAGAAGATGATATTTGACGTTTATCTCGACGCGCCGAATTCCATAGAGGTTGCGGCCGTCCTTAACAGCAAGGGTTTCTGCGAGAGCGTCAGGAAGCAGCTGGTCCCCGGCTGGAACAGGAACGTGACATTCGATCTCACGGCTAAGACCTTCAAGAAGGAATCGACCAAGTGGCAGCATAAGGGCGCCATCGACAGGGAAGAGCCGATGAAGGAAGTCATGTTTATGTTCTACCCGTGGGACGTCGATTCCGGTTCTATCTATGTAGACAATGTGGGATTTTTGAACAATTAGGGATCTCAGGCGTAGAATAACAATATTTTCCATCAAAAAAGCAACAATATATTCTTGACAAAGGACACTTAAAGTGATATATTTATCCTTGATAGTTATACCAGAGTATACTTGCCTTGTTATTCAATGATCATTTAATCCTTGTAAAAACATCTTTGTTTCCTGTTAAATAGTATACTCGGATATACTAATCAATCAAAGGGAAAGGAGGTCAGGTAATGGTAAAAATAAATTTAAAACTTCAAAAAGAAGGAGGTGAAACAATAATGATGAAGTACTTAGTCGCAATCGCAGCGATGTTATTGGTAAGCGGCACATCGTTCGGCGCAACCTTGTACGACTTCGAGACAGGGACAGAAGGTTGGACGTTCCAGACTTATGCCGACAGCCAGGCCATATCGACAGCATCACAGTCGACAGATCAGGCGTTAACCGGCAGCAACTCGTTGGCAGGAACGACCCATCTGGTCCCGGGCGATGTTAATTTCAGCAAAGGCGAGCTTCTGGTAACGAGGACACAGGCGAACAAGCTGAACCTTGAAGGCCTTACGGCAACCGTGGGCGTATTCGGCCCGACCGGAGCCGCAGGGACAAATCCTTCATCGTCTAACGGCTGGCAGATGTTCTTCAAGGACGTCAACTACAAGTCGTGGTATGGCCCTTGGCAGAACCTGGTCGAAAACAACTGGACGACGCTCTCTTCAACTTTAGGCACGACAACTCCGGATTTCGTAGATGCGGGGTTTGATGCAACTCAGATAGTCACCCTTGGCGTCAAAATAGGTACCGGTGGTTCGGCTACAGGGGTCTATGACGGTCCCGTCTATGTCGACGACTACACCGTGGTCCCTGAACCGGCTAGCATGCTTCTTCTCGGCTCCGGCTTGATCGGCATCTTTGGTTTCGCCAGAAAGAAGAAAGCGTAAGCGGTAAAAGTAACACAGGAAAACAGAAGAAATAATAAAAGGGGGTATTAAAGCTATGAGGAAAGTTCAAAAGGACTTGCTCCCTCACCCGAAAATAGCTTTAAGCACCCCCTTTTTTATTTCCGGGCGGAACAATAGGGGCGTTGCCCTTATCCTCACGGTAGGGGTATTGGCCCTTATCCTCCTCGTCGGCACTTCCTTCGCCATCAATATGATAGTGGACCTCAGGTCGGCGAGGAACTTCAGGAATGCCGCGGAAGCGAAGTATCTCGCCGAGGCCGGGATTAACAGGGCGATCTCCGAACTCCTTTACGGCAATGAAGGATTCGTAAGCAACGCGGTAGATTCGCCGGACGAGCTTTGGGCGCAGAGCCCCGCTTTTAACACGACGGTAGGCAATGGCGGTTATAGGGTGGATAAGATATATGATTGCGCAGGCCAGATATACATAAACGACGCCAATCCTAACCTAAGCGTTATGCTGGAGAGCCTGGTCGCTTCCCTTGGCGCGCCCCTGTCCGCCGGTGACGGCGCGGCGATAGTCACTAATCGTCCCGCTGCCGGCTATACCACAAAGGAAACAATAGTAGAGGCCCTTCCCGGAGCGGCGCTTGCCGATAAAAAGGCAAAATATAATAAGATAAAAGACCATATAACGTTACAGGCATTTATAGATTACGATGTAATAAGCCCCGTACTGCCTTATCCAGCGGCGCCCAGGGCACCGGTAAACGTGAATAGCGCATCAAGGGAGGTATTGATCGCGGTCCTTACCGGGGTAAGCGACGGCGCGAATACGATGACTTCCGAAAAGGCCGCTTCCCTTGCCGACCACGTTATAAATAACCGTCCTTACGGGACCTACGACCAATTGCGGGCAATCCTCTTGTCCGCAGAGACACTAGGTTATATCGCCGGCGGCGACGCCGCGGTGGTAATGGCGAACGCGAACCCGAACACGGACCTGATGCGCGCGAACCCGAATTATTCATGGAGGTATAAGCATATATCGAGGTATGATCCCGCCAATCCCGACATCCAGGCCTATTACGACGCGAACGGCGTCCCGCTCGCGGTAGATAAGACCGCGCTCTCGGTTTATACGACGGAATTCTGCTTCAACTCCGGCG
>JAQTVK010000144.1 GCA_028706795.1 Candidatus Omnitrophota bacterium
AGCGACTGGCCCAGCTCTATCCAGGATGTCTTGAAATTAATGACATTCCGCAGGACCGTGTAGCGGATCGAGCCCTCATCCAGCCCCTCCATCTTCCGCTCTATATTCTCTATCGCTTTTGTCTTCATCTGACGGTTACCGCGTCCGCTTTGTTCTCCTTTTTAACGGTTTTCTGTCCCGGACACTCGCCGGTCCAGCAATAAACGCAAAGCCTTTCCTTCGGCAGCCCGATCGCCTTTACCATCTCTTCGAGGAGCTGGTAGCGCAGCGTCGTCACGCCGAGGTCCTTCCTTATCCATTCGACCATGTTCCTGTATTTTTCGGAACCATGGTCGACGTATTCAGAAACATCCTCGACGTCATGGCCTTCCAGCGCCTTTATCGCCTTGCGCGCGGCGAGTTCCTGTATGCTGCGCGTCGAGAGGCAGAATTTGCACGGGAACATGAGCGGCGGGCACGCAGGCCTGACGTGCACTTCCTTCGCGCCGTTATCCCACAGCTTGTTGACCGTGAAATTCTTGAGCTGTGTGCCCCTGACTATCGAATCCTCGCACAGGACGATCCTGTTGCCGGTTATGATCTCTTTTATCGGGATGAGTTTCATCCTCGCTATGAGGTCGCGCGTCCTCTGCGAGGGCGGCGTATAGCTCCTGCCGTATCCCGGCGAATATTTCACCAGCGGGCGCCTGTACGGCTTTTTTGATTCCATGGCGTATCCGAGGGCGTGCGCGGAGCCGGAATCCGGCACTCCCGCGACTACATCCACCTCTATGTCTATGTCGCGTTTGGCCAGGTGCCTGCCGCACCGTTCCCTTACTATCTCGGTATTTATGCCCTCGTAATCCGACGCGGGAAAACCCGAGTATATCCACAGGAACGAACAGATCTGGTTCCCCTTGCCTCCGGGCTTCCTCTGGACTATCCCCTCATCATTCAGCAGGACTATTTCGCCTGGTTCGAGGAATTTTACCGTCTGGAATTCAAGGTTGGGGAAGGCGGTCGTCTCCGAGGCCACAGCCCACGCGTCCATGCGTTTGCCGACCGCGAGCGGCGTATAACCGGCCTTGTCCCTCGCCGCGTATATCCCGTCTTTGTTCAAGATAAGCAGCGAACACGAGCCTTCTATCATCCCGGACATCTTCTCTATGCCGCCGATGATGCTGTCCCCCTGCACGATGAGTTTCGCGATCAGTTCGGTGGTGTTGACCGAGCCTTTTGTGAACTCGGTGAAAGATATGCCCTTGTCGAGGAGGCCGTTCATGAGCTCCTCGGTGTTTTCTATAAGGCCGCATGTCACTATGCAGAGCGGGCCGAACTTTGAGTTAAGGTAGACCGGCTGCTCGTCGAACGAGCTTATGACGCCTATCCCCTTGTTGCCCTTCATCCTTTTGCAGTCGTCGAAGAATTTCGACTTGAACTGGCTCTGGCTTACGCTGTGTATCTGCCGCGTGAAATTCTCCCCGAGGACAGCCATCCCTCCGTATTCGGTGCCCATATGCGTATGGTAATCGGTCCCGTAAAAAAGTATCTCCGCGCAGTCCCCCTTTGAAACTACGCCGAACAGTCCGCTCATCACCCACCCCCATTTTTATCCTGCAATCACACTTCAAAAAGGTTCTTTGTCGCAAAATTCGGTTCGCTTGTCAGGTTCACCCCCAGCTTGCGGAGCCCCGCCTCATCGCCTGATGTCGGCATGTGGGTAAGATGGACTTCGCAACCCCTAAGTTCCTTCAGCTTCTCCATCGCCTCCTGCGCGGCCGGGTTGGTGGTCGCGCTTATACTGAGCGCTATAAGCGCCTCCTCGACATCGAGGCTTACCGTTTTTGAAGAGAGGATCTCCTTCTTCAGGTTTTTTATCGAATCGATTATGCTCGGCGAGAGCAGGTGTATCTTATCCGGGATGTCCGCAAGCCTCTTGATGGCGTTGAGGACGAGGCTCGATGTCGCGTGCATCAGCTGCGAGTTCTTTCCCCTGATCACCGTCCCGTCATCCAGCTCAAGGGCCGCGCCGCAGAATATCCCGTCGTTGCCCTTGTCCTTCTTTTGGCCTTCTTCCGCGGCCCGCCGGGCGGGCTCTACCACCTTCCTGTCCTCTATCTTCACCCCGACCTCGCCCATAAGGAGCTCGGCGCGCTGGACCGTCTCTTTGTCGATGAATCCCATCGCGTATTCGCACGAATACCTGAAATACCTTCGTATGATCTCCTGCTTCGCGGCCTCCTTAACGGCTTCATCATCCACGATGCCGAATCCGGCGCGGTTGACTCCCATGTCTGTCGGCGACTTGTAGACCGCGCCCTCCCCCATTATCTTCTGCAAAATCCTCTTTATCACCGGGAAGACCTCGACGTCGCGGTTATAATTGATCGACGTCTCGCCGTGGGCCTCGAGGTGGAAGGGGTCTATCATGTTGAAATCCCTCAGGTCGGCGGTCGCCGCCTCATACGCTACATTAACGGGATGCTTGAGCGGTATGCTCCATATCGGGAACGTCTCGAATTTCGCGTAACCGGCATTGACCCCGTGCTTGTGCTCGTGGTAGAGCTGCGAGAGGCAGGTCGCGAGCTTTCCGCTGCCCGGGCCCGGGCCCGTGATTATCACGAGCGGGTTCTTCGTCTTTATGAATTCGTTCGCGCCGTAACCTTCGTCGCTGACGATGAGGTCGACGTCCGTCGGATATCCCCTCGTGAAGCGGTGCGTATATACTTTTATGCCGCGCCGTTCGAGCTTGTTCTTGAATATCGTCGCCGCGGGCTGGTTATCGAAACGGGTTATCACGACCGCGCTGACCTCGATGCCCCAGTCCCTGAAGTCGTCTATCAGTTTCATCGCGTCGACATCGTATGTTATACCGAAGTCGGCCCTGACCTTTTTCCTTTCGATATCCCCGGCGTAGATGCAGAGCAGTATGTCGGCCCTGTCCTTAAGTTTCTGGAAGAGGCGCATCTTTACGTTCGGGTCGAACCCCGGGAGGACCCTCGACG
>JAQTVK010000145.1 GCA_028706795.1 Candidatus Omnitrophota bacterium
GTATCTTCATCCCGTTTTTATAAACGTTATGGTCGGGATTCATTAATTATTCTTCCTTCTCGTAAGGGCTCTCACTGTATTTGGCGACATTGAGCAGAAGCGCCACTCCGATCATATCGAAGACAAGCGACGATCCCCCGTAGCTTATGAACGGCAATGGAAGGCCTTTAGTCGGCATAGAGCCGGTCGCGACGGCAATATTGATGACCGCCTCAAGCCCTATGATCGAGACGACCCCCAGCGCGACCAGGTGCCCGAAGAGGTCCCTCGCCCTCAGCGCTATCCTGAAACCCAGCCAGATGAAGAGCGCGAACAGGATTATCACCGCGCCGGCGCCTATCAGGCCAAGCTCTTCCCCGATTATGGAAAATATGAAATCCGTATGCGCCCCCGGGAGATAGAGTAATTTCTGCCGCGATTGGCCGAGGCCGACGCCGAACGGGCCGCCGGACCCGAGCGCTATATAAGACTGGATTATCTGGAATCCGACGCCCTGCGGGTCCTTCCAGGGGTCCAAAAAAGCAAGGATCCTCCTCATCCTGTAGGCCTTATGGAATATAAGAGCGCCCAGGACAGGTATCGAGCCCAACAGGATCGGGACGAGGTGCCTCAATTTGATGCCGGCGACAAAGAGCATCATGAACGAGACGGCGCCTATCGCGACCGCGGTGCCCAAGTCGGGCTCGAGCAGGATCAGCCCGACGCTGAAACCGAGTATTATAATCGGCGGCATGAAACCTTCCCGGAAACTCTTTATCTCTCCCTGTTTCCTCGAAAGGAAATCTGCGAGATAAAGTATCATCACTATCTTGCATACCTGCGACGGCTGGAAACTCAGGAACGAGAACCTGAACCAGCGCCTCGCGCCGGCTATCTCGCGGCTTATCCCCGGGACCAGGACCAATATAAGCAGGACGAACGTGGCGATGAGGACCGGCTTTACGTATTTTTTCAGGGAATTGTAATCCACCGACATCACCATCAACGACGCGACGAGGCCGATAAGAAGATAGAGGAGATGGCGCTTGAGGTAATAGGCGCTGTCGTTCAGGAATTCCTGGGCGTTTATCGCGCTCGCGCTGTAGACCATGACGACGCCTATCGCCAGGAGCGCGACCGTCACCATGAAAAGCTGAGTCCTCAGTTTTCTCACTGTGCCTTACCTTTCCTCTTTAAGCGCGCGGACTATCTCCTTGAATACCCGTCCCCGCTCCTCGAAATTCCTGAACATGTCGAAACTCGCGCACATCGGCGAGAGCAGGACCAGATCGCCTTCTTCCGCCTCCCGGAATGACTTCCTGACCGCGTCTTCCATCGTATCCGCGAATATATGCGGGGCCGCGCCCGAGAGATGGTCTTTTATTTTCTCTTTCGCCTCGCCTATCAGGACGAGTCTTTTGACCTTCGCGCCCACGACCCGGCGCGCCTTCCTGAAATCGCTTCCCTTGTCGTGGCCGCCGGCGATAAGTATGACCGGCTTCAAGCAGGACTCGAGCGCCATCATCGTCGCCAGGACCGTCGTCCCCTTGGAATCGTTTATGAACTCCACACCGCCGACCGTCCTCACGTGCTCAAACCTGTGCTCCAACCCTTTGAAACCCACCAACGCCTCTTTTATCTTCTTCGGGCTTATCCCGAATATCGAGGCAACACAAAGGCAGGCGAGGACGTTCTCGATATTATGTGTCCCCTTGATCTCCAGTTCCGCCGCGCCGCATATCCTCTGCGCCTTTCTTCCCCCGCTGATAAAGACCGAGCCGTTCTCGAAGAAGGCCGCCGCTTTTTTATCCTTCCGCGAGAAGAAGAGCGTCTTCGCCTTCGTGCCCGCCTTAAGCTTCCTGACCAGCGGGTCGTCGTAATTTAGTACCGCCCAGTCGCACTTCTCCTGTTTCTCGAATATGCGCGCCTTCGCGTTGATATAGGCCCGGAGGTCCGGATGCCTGTCGAAATGGTTCTGCGAAATATTCAACATTACGGCGACGTGCGGCCTGAACGTCTTTATGGTCTCGAGCTGGAACGAGCTGACCTCGAGGACGACGACCGAGTTCTTCCTTACCTTCGCTATCTCGCCGCAGAACGGGTTGCCGATATTCCCGCAGACGACGGCGCGCTTGCCGCCCTTTTTTAATATCTCCCCTACCAGCGTCGCGGTCGTAGATTTCCCGTTCGTCCCGGTGACCGCGACTACCGGCGCCTTGCAACACAGGTAGCCGAGCTCTATCTCGCCTATGACCGGGACCTTATATTCCGCAGCCCACCGCAAGACCTGCGAATCCCCGGGTACACCCGGGCTTATCACGATGAGGTCTTTGCCTTCCACAAACTCAGGGGTATGCCGGCCAAGCTCGACTTTTATCCCTTTCCACTCGAGGAAGCCCTTCGCTTCCCTTAATTTCTGCGAGTCGCCGGAGTCGGTTGCCCAGACCTTCGCACCGAGCCTCTTGAGCAGGAATGCCGCTGCCATCCCGCTCTTCGCGAGCCCTACAACCGTCACCTTTTTTCCCCTGAATGTCTTCATCTAAGTTTTAATGTAGAGAGGCTGAAAAGCGCCAGTATTATCCCTATTATCCAGAACCTTATGACCACCTTAGTCTCCGACCACCCCTTCATCTGGAAATGATGGTGTATCGGCGCCATGAGGAAGATCCTCTTCTTGAACAGTTTGAACGACGCGACCTGGAGGATGACCGAGAGGCACTCGAATACGAATATCCCTCCCACGACAAAGAGAAGCAGTTCCTTCTTTGTGAACGTCGCCACGATGCCTATCGCCCCGCCGAGCGCCAGCGAACCGGTATCCCCCATGAAGACCGTCGCCGGGAACGAATTGAACCAGAGGAAACCCAGTCCGGCCCCGAGTATCGCCGCGCAGAAGACGGTCAATTCGCCGGCGCCGGGAATGAACATGATATTAAGGTATTCGCTTATCTTGGCGTTGCCTGTGATATAGCTAAAAACGGTATAGG